>JAPSKX010000123.1 GCA_031181325.1 Paenibacillus sp. | reverse complement strand
CGGTCGGCGTGATCGGAAGCGCGGTCTTCCTGTATTTGCTGCTGAGGAGGAAGAACCATGGGGCCTAGAGGCAAGCTGATCTCCCTCGCGGTCGTCGCGCTTGCGCTCGTCGCCGTCTTCCTGTTCGCCGGTCTCGGCGGCAACGTCGGCTACGTCCTGCCGCGCCGGGCGTACAAAATTCTGGCGATCGCGCTGACGGGAGCGGCGATCGCGTATGCGACGACCGTGTTCCAGACGATGACGAACAACCGGATTCTGACGCCGAACATTATCGGGCTCGATTCCATGTACATGCTGGTGCAGACGTTCATCGTCTTCGCGTACGGCGCGATGAACGTTACGGTCATGAACCAGAAGCTGAACTTCTTTATTTCCGTCGCGGCGATGATGGGCTTCGCGCTCGTGCTGTACCGGCTGCTGTTCAAGCGGCCCGGGGCGCACATCTACTTCCTGCTGCTCGCGGGCATCGTCATGGGCACGCTGTTCGGCAGCATGACGACGTTCATGCAGGTGCTGATCGATCCGAACGACTTCTTGGTCGTGCAAGGCCGCATGTTCGCGAGCTTCAACAACGTGAACACGGATTTGGTCTGGATCGCGCTCGGCGCGTTCGTCGTCGTCGGGGGCTACGCGCTGCGTTTCATCCCGATGCTCGATACGTTGTCGCTCGGCCGGTCGCATGCGGTCAATCTCGGCATCGACTACGAAGGCGTCGTCAAGCGGCTGCTCGTCGTTATCGCCATCCTGATCGCGGTGGCGACGGCGCTCGTCGGACCGATCACGTTCCTCGGTCTGCTCGTGGCGAATCTCGCGGTGCAATTCATGCGCACGTACCGGCACAAGCATCTGATCCCGGCTTCGATCCTCATCAGTATCGTCGCGCTGATCGGCGGGCAGCTGCTCGTGGAGCGCGTGTTCGTCTTCTCCACGACGCTGAGCGTCATCATCAACTTCATCGGCGGCGTGTACTTCTTGTATTTGCTGTTAAAGGAGAATCGAAAGTGGTAATCGTCAAGAACGTTACGAAGACATATGGCGGCAAGCCGGTCGTCGAAAATGTATCCCTCCGCATCGAGCCGCGGCGGATCACCTCCTTCATCGGCCCGAACGGAGCCGGCAAGAGTACGTTGCTCTCCGTCATGAGCCGGTTGACGGCGCAGGACGCCGGCGAGGTGTGGATCGAGGACAAGGAGATCCGCAAGTGGAAGAGCGACGAACTGGCGAAGAAAATTTCGATCCTGAAGCAGTCGAATATCGTCAACGTCCGGCTCACCGTGCGCGAGCTCGTCAGTTTCGGACGCTTCCCGTATTCGCAGGGACGGCTGACGCCGGACGATTGGAAGCATGTCGACGAAGCGATCCGGTACATGGATCTAGAGACGATGCAGCACAAATATCTAGACGAGCTGAGCGGCGGGCAAAACCAACGCGCGTTCATCGCGATGGTCATCGCGCAGGATACCGAATACATCCTGCTCGACGAACCGCTCAACAATCTCGACATGAAGCACTCGGTGCAAATCATGAAGGTGCTTCGCCGGCTCGTCGACGAGCTGGGCAAGACGATCGTCATCGTGCTGCACGACATCAACTTCGCGTCCTGTTACTCCGACCGGATCGTCGCGCTGCGGGACGGTCGCGTGGCGAAGGAGGGCACGGTGGACGAGATCATCCGCACCGATGTCCTGAACGACATATACGACATGGACATTCCGATCGAAGCGATCGGGGGCAACCGGATCGCGGTGTACTTTACGTAGAGGCTTACTAGCTGGACAACATAGAAAACTATTTATCTAAGGAGTGGTAAGGGACATGAAGAAGTTTTCGGTATGGGCAATCTTGTTGGGGTTGATGCTCGTCGTCGCGGCGTGCGGCGGGGGCAACGCATCGGAGGACGGTACGCAAGGGGCGGGAGAGGCTCCCGCAGCGGAAGCGCCTGCGGCGGAGGAGCCTGCGGCCGAAGCGCCTGCGGCGGAAGAGCCGGCGGCGCCGACGGAAGTGACGATCGCGCACCAGCTCGGCGAGACGGTCGTGCCGGTCAACCCGGAGAAGGTCGTCGCGTTCGACTTCGGCGCGCTCGATTCGCTCGACAAGCTCGGCGTGAAGGTGACCGGAGTGCCGCAATCGGGCACGATTCCGCCGTACCTCGAGAAATACGCGGGCTCCGACTACGCGAACGTCGGCAGCCTGGTCGAACCGGACTTCGAAAAGCTCGCCGAGCTCGACCCGGACTTGATTCTTATCTCCGGCCGCCAATCGGCCAATTACGAGGAGTTCACGAAGTTGGCGCCGACGGTGTTCATCGGCATCGACAACGCGAATTATATGGAATCGTTCCAGAACAACGCGACGATTCTCGGCCAGATTTTCCAGAAGGAAGACGAAGTGAAAGCGGAAATCGAAGCGGTGGAGAAGGCGGTCGCCGAACTGAACGCCTCGTCTGCGGCCAGCGGCAAGAACGCGCTCGTCGTGCTGACGAACGAAGGGAAGATCAGCGCGTACGGACCGGGCTCGCGCTTCGGCATCATTCACGGCGCGTTCGGCATCCCGGCCGTCGACGAGAGCATCGTCGTCGAGACGCACGGTCAGAGCGTGTCGTACGAATATATCGTCGAGAAGGATCCGGACTACTTGTTCGTCATCGATCGCAATGCGGTCGTGACGTCGGGCGAAGACGCTCCGGCGGGCTCCTTGTCGGATAACGAGCTGATTCAGAACACGAAGGCGTTCAAGAACGGGAAAATCATCTATCTCGATCCGAACTACTGGTACCTCTCCGGCGGCGGCCTGATCTCCGTCTCCGAGATGGTGAAGCAAGTGACGGAAGCGACGAAATAATCGGCTTCGCGGAAGCCGCCGCAGTCCTTCAAGGACCGCAGCGGCTTTTTTCTGCGCGCTTTATTTTCATTGTCATATGACATTAGGTAATATATACCGAGTCATTAGCGTGGTATAATAGTCATGCTGTGGAAGATTAATATAGGAACTCATAGAGGTGGACGCGGTTTTTATGAAGAAAACGATGATAGGCATACTGGCGGCAGCCGTTGCGTTCGTGCCGGTCGCGGCGGCGCAATCCGAGGAGCGGTTCGACGAAGACGCCTTCGAGCACGAGTCTCCCGAGCGAGTGGTCGCGCCGCTTCATATCGATTGGCCGACGCGCGGGGTCGTGGCGAAGAACGGGGAAGAGAAGATCGTCTTTCGCGCGCCGTCCGGAGCGGCGGTGGAGTTAATAGGACCGGACGGCGAGAAGCTCGCCGAGGCCGTCGGGGCGGGGAGGCAGCCCGTCTCGCTTCCAGTGCCGCCGCTCGCGGTCGGCGAGGTGCATGTGCTGGAGCTGCGGATGCTGGTCGAGGGAGTGGAGCACGCGCGGCCGTTGCCGCCCATCCTCATCACGGAGGACGGGAAGGTCGATCTCCGGCGCATCGTGGGGATCGGATCCGCGATCGACAGCGATAAGAGATGGGATTTCAACGGTGACGGGGCGTATCAAGAGGCTGCGGATATCGCGAGAGACGTCCGGGATCTGATGCTCCGGCTGCCGACGACCGCTTCGCTCGCGCCGCCCGCGTACGAAAATCGGCTCGAGCGCTTCGTCTTATGGAGCGGGAACGGAGAACCTTACGACATTCCGACGCAAGGCCAGAATTTATCCGTAACGGTGCCTTACGGGACGGACCTTAGCGACTTGATGTACGAATACGTCGTGTCTTCCGGCTCGAAGCTGATCGCGCCGGAGACGCCGGATTATACGGAGCCCGTCGTGCTGCGGGTGCGGTCTCCGCTCGGCGCGGAGCGGCTCTATTGGCTGAACGTCGAAGTCGGGCCGGCGCCGGAGCCCGGGGACTCCCCGTTCGACGTGGCGCTGTGGACGGAGACGGTCGACGGGCTGTGGCACGTCTACGACGCTTCGACGCCGGTTCGGAACGGGGCCGTAGGCACGTACGTTACGCTGCCTGCAGGCGACGGAAGCGACGGGTACCTGCCGGTCTCCCCGTTCAGCGGCAAGAGTCTGTGGTACGGCAACGGGACGGTGACGGATAACGTATACGAGACGGGCAATTACGTGAACGTGTTGAGCGAATATGCTTCTCCGCTGGACGGGGGACGGTCGGAGTTCGCCCACAGCGGATCGATCGAGTCGCCGGCCGTCACCGTGACCGCGGACGTGTACGACCAGACGTTGTCGTTCTGGTATTGGTACGAGATCGAGAGCAACAGTCCGGAGAGCTTCGACGAGATGTGGGTCGCGGTCGAGCCGATCGGCGGCGAGACGCCGGCCGTCTCGCGGAAGCTGAATCCGACGACGTACGAAGGATATGCGAGCGATCTGCCGCATACATCCGGAGGATATGACGCCGCCCCGGTTTGGAAGCGGTACGAGCTGGAACTGGGCGACGACTTCAACGGACAGCAGGTTCGGGTCAAACTGTTTTTCAGCACGGACGATACGAATTACAACGGCTTCCGCGGATGGTTCGCGGACCAGTTCTACCTCGGCGCGAATCGCGTGCCGTCGATCGGGAAGCCGGTCCTCTCCGGGACGCCGGTGCCCGGGGCGACGTTGACGGCGTCGTACAACGGGTTCGCGGATGCCGACGGTGACATGGAGAAACCGGCGAAGTACGCGTGGTGGGCGTCCGCGGACGGCGGCGTTACCTGGATGCCGCTGCCCGGGAACGCGGCTGCGTTGACGGTGCAGCAGGAACATATCGGCATGCAACTCAAGGTGGACGTGTATCCATACGACGGCAAGCAGTACGGCGACGCGCAGACGTCGGATGCGATCCTCGTTGCCCCGGGACTCTCGTAACACACAGGATCACGACAGAGGACTTCCGCCGGCGGCGCCGGATGGAAGTCCTTTGTTCAATTTTCCTCGGTTCGATTCTTTAGTGCTCTAATTTTGCGCATGGCTCGTCCTGCCGCTCGGAATCGTCGCCGCGGGCACCGAAGCGAAGAAGTGAGGCTTTAATGCGGCGAACGGCGGGGACGGCGGCTTCCCGAGCCCACTGCGGCCGATGAAGCGTATCGCCCGCGAGGATGCGACCGCGATGCCGGCGGAGCTGACGAATGCGAATTACACGCATCTATAGGCATGATAAGGACCGACGGAGAAGGGATGTGCTCTCGCGTCGGTCTTTTTTTCCGCATCCTCCGGCTATGCAATAAGCGCCTCGGACGGCCGGTTCGCCGGAGCCCCGCTTACAACGACAGCGCCGCGTGGGCGTTCTTCACGTCCGTCGCGAGCAGCTGGTCGAGGTTGTAGGACGGGTAGAAGCCGCGCTCGAGCATGTAGTGGAACACCTTGGCGTGCAGGGCGATGGCGGCGGTCAGATGCTTGAGGAACGTCGCGCGAAGCTCCGGCGTCGCCGTCTCGGTAATCGCGATCGCGTAATTGCGGACCGCCGTCTTCATAACGCCCAGCAGCTGCGCGGATTCGGCGCCCGGAATTTCGACGTCGCCTTCGTCGCGATGGTGGGTCGGCGCTTTCGGATAATACGCGAGCAATTCCCGCAGGTTATTTTCGAGCGCCGCGATGCCCTCGGCGTACAGGGCTTTAAGGCCCGCATCCTGCAGCGTAGGCAGCTTCTTCTTGAACGAGACCAATTGCCCGGTTTGGAAGGCGACCAATTCATGCATCTCCAACGTCTCGTGCCATGCCAAGTACTTCACTTGCCCTGCATTCAAATTCACTGCTTATTCACGCTCTCTTCATCGAAAGATGAGATACCATATGCCCAGATCGACGCGGCGGAACATTGTCCCGAACGAATTCGAGCAAGATGGTGTAGCGAGGCGCGGAATAGCCAATGCTTCTTAGCATATATCGAGCGATGCGAAGGGGAGATGCGGCGATGGAACATAGACGCAAGGAGGCGTGGATCGCGGCGGCGCTCGGCGCGGCGGCGATCCTGGCGATCGCGATCGGCGCGATGCATCGGCCGTTCGTCGGGATGGCGGACAACGGCGACTTCATGCGCGTGATGAAGACGGTCGGCCTCGATTATGCGAGCGCGGGGCTGACGTATGCGGACAAGTATTTCAACTACGCGATTCCCGAATACCGGAACGTCGGCCTCGGCTTCGGCGGGTACGTCTCGACGCACCTGCTGTTCCTGTTCGCGGCGAAAGCCGTCAATGCGCTCGCGACCGGCTTCGGCGATACGTTCCATATGGCCGCGCTCGGCGCCGTGTATGCGGCGAGCTTCGCGGCGGCGGCCGCGCTGCTCTACACGGGCCTCGCGGCAAGCCGGACGGCGAAGCTGGCCGTCGTCGCGCTGCTCATAGCCGTCTATACGGACGTCGCGTATACGGCGTACTATCATTCCTTCTACGGGGAACCCGCGACGTTGATCGGTTTCCTGCTCGCGATCGGCTGCGGGCTGCATGCGGCGAAGGCGCAGCGGCATATGCGCTTCTGGCTCTGGGCGTATTTCGGCGCGATCGTCCTGTTCATGGGCGCGAAGTCGCAAAACTTCGCCGTCGGCCTCGTCTTCGCCGCCCTGCTCCTGTTCGCGGCGAAGACGGCCGGCGAACGAGGCGTCCGGAAGCTTGCGCTGGCGTTGTCCGCGGCGACGCTGCTCCTGTCGATAGGCTTCTATGCGGCGTCGCCGAAGGAGCTGAAACGGATCAATCTGTACCAGACCGTATTTTATGGCGTGCTGAAGCATTCGGATGACGTCGCCGCCGACCTGGCGGAGCTCGGACTACCCGCAGCGCTGGCGCCGCTCTCGGGAACGAATTATTTCGAAAAGGGGACCGCCATCCCGCAAACGTCCCCTGCGCTCGATGCGATGTTTTACGACCGGATCAGCCATGTCGACGTAGCGCTCTACTATGCGAAGCATCCGCTGCGATTCGTCGAGCGCTTGGAGCGCGCGGCGGAGAGCAGCGTCGCGATTCGGCCTTACTACTTAGGGAACTACGCGCAGGGGGCCGGGCGTCCGGCGGGAGCCGTCCATCTCGAAGGGGCGCGGTGGAGCGAGGGCAAGAAGGCGGTTGCGCCCCGAAGCGTATATGCGGCCGCAGCGCTAGCGGCGCTCTATACGATACTGCTCGCCAATCGGCGGGTATCGACGCTGACGGGAGTGCGGGCGCATGGGCCGCTCTACGGCGTGCCGGCCATTGCGGCGATCGCGTACGTCACGCCGCTGCTCGGCGACGGGGATGCGGACCTGTCGAAGCACCTGTTCCTCTATAACGTCGCGTTCGACTTCATGGCGGTCGTCTCCGCGGGGCTGATCGCCGCAGGACTGGCGCATGCGGTCGCCGCCGCCGCGAAGCGTCTGCAGCGGCGCGCGGCGAACGGCCGTCCGATCCGAGGAGGGCAGCCATGAACCGAGCCCATCCGTTCGTTCGCTTCCTCGCCGTCGGCGTCTTGAACACGATCGTCGGCTACGGCCTGACGTTCGGCGCGCTCGCGTTCGGCGCGCCGTATCTCGCGGCGACGGCGCTCGGCACGGCGTGCGGCCTCGCCGTCAGCTTCGCGATGAATCGCCGCTTCACGTTCCGCCACCGCGGCAGCGCCGGGTCGGCGGCGGTTCGCTTCGCGGCGGTCAGCCTCGGCTGCTACCTCGCCGCGTACCCGGCCGCCCGCGCCGCCCTCGCGGGCTGGGCGGCTTCGCCGCTGACGCCGGATCAGACGGCGGCCGTCGCCGGCAGCGCGATCTACACGCTGCTGCATTATGCCGCGCTGCGGCGCATCGTGTTTAATTCCGCCAAATCTTCCCATGAAAGCTTGTAATGCCGCGGAACAGCGTCTCCCCGTCGCGGGGGAGCGAGGCATCGTCGTTCAGCTCCAAGTACATCGCCCGATACGTCTCCGGCACCCAGCGGTACCGATGCACATACGACGTGCGGCGGAAGCCGAGCGACGTCCAGAATCGCTCGCGGCTTTCGTTGACGGACGTCTCCTCCGCTTCGATCTCGATGACGAGCGCCGCGAAGCCCAGGCGCTTCGCTTCCTCCGCGATATATTCGATCAATCGCCGCCCGACGCCGCGCGAACGGGACGCGGAGCGCACCGCGACGTAGTCGATGAGCATCGCGCCGAGCTCCGGCAGCTTGCCGGTGACGGCCATGGCGATGGGGGCGTCGTCTTCCGAACCGATGTGCAGCCATCCTGCTTCCGTATCGACGATCTTCCGAATCATTCGACTCGTCTTCCGGCCCGATGGCGGGAACGCTTCGTCGAAGATCGGCTCGACCTCGCGCCACGCCTCGGGGTCCCAAGTCGACAATGTCTTGCAATGCAGCGTCAAGCTGTATCCCTCCGCGAACGAATCATGGTACAATCTGCATACATCATACCAGAACGGCGGTGCGGACATGAAAGAGAAGGAGCTCGTCCGATTCGGCGTCTCGATGCCGCATGACCTCGTCGAGCAGTTCGACCGGGTCATCGCGGAGCAAGGGTACGGGAATCGGTCGGAAGCGATCCGGGACCTCGTGCGAAATCGGCTGCTGCAGCCCGATCGGCTGCCGCCGGAGGAAGCGGTCGCCGGTACGGTCGTCATCGTATACGATCACCACGTCTCCGACTTGTCGAAGCAGCTGACGGAGCTGCAGCACGACTACCATCATGACATCATCTCCACGATGCATGTGCACCTGAATCACGAGCAATGCCTCGAGATCGTCGTCGTGAAGGGTGCGTACGGGCGGCTCGCCAGGCTGACGGACGCGATTCGCGTATTGCGCGGCGTCTCGTACGCGCAGCTGTCGGTCAGCCATATCGAACAGGTCTCTCACGGGCACGGTCACGAGGGCGACCGCGACCATATTGAACCATAGTAATGCTCGGGTAGGCCATCGCCTGAACTCGTTCGATTCTCTCACTCCCCCCTATCGCTAGGAATACAATGTCCTATCGATAGGGGGGATTTCATATGTTTACGAGGAATCGCAAGCTATGGACGTTCGCCATGATCGCGTTGACCGCCGTACTTCTTAGCGCTTGCCAGTGGGGGGCGAAGCCCGCCTCGACCGATCCGCCTCCGGCAGCGGGCCAGCCGCCGAAGCCGGCGGAGACGCCCGAATCGATCGACACGGCGTGGGGCATCGATACCGCGAGCATCGTCGACGAGCCGTTCTACGCTTGCGTCCGCGACAGCTTCGGCGAGCCGGCGTACGTCGGACGTTACCTCGAGACGAAGGAAGGCGTCTCCTACGGCATTCAGCCGGAGGAGGTGGAGCTGCTTCACGGGAAGGGTATCAAAATTTTGCCGATCTACAACCACTTCACGGATGCGACGACGTACGACCGCGGCGTCGCCGAGGCGGAGCAGGCGATCGAGATGGCCGGCGAGCTCGGCATCCCGGAGGGGGTCGCGATCTTCGCCGACGTCGAGCCGAATTATCCCGTCGACGCCGAGTTCATCCGAGGCTGGACCGAGACGATGCTGGCGTCGCCGTACGAGCCGGGCGTCTACGGCGTCTTCCGCGAAGCCAGCGACAGCAAGCTGCTGTCCTCGTATCTCGCATTCGCATGGCAGCATCAAGAGCTCGCTTCGCAGCTGTTCGTCTGGACCAGCGACGTCGACATCGGCATCACGACGAAGGCGAACGCGCCGAAAGCGTACGCGCCCGAAGCCGAGAAGGTCACGACCGTCGACGTCTGGCAATACGGCATCGACGCCGAGGCGTGCAACATCGATACCAACCTGATGCGGTCGGAGTTTTTGAAATATTTGTGGTAGGCAGCAAATCCCCGAGGCCTTAAGCAGCCACGGGGATGCTTTTTACGTTAACGTACCTGTACCATTAAGTTACCTATCCATGTCATTATCGAAGACGCGCTGCCCGTAGAAGCGGGAATTGCCCACTGGATCCTTAAGGGGGATACTTTTTCGGTAACTGGAACTTTTCTGGGAGTTTGGCGTCTACTAATAAGTAAATGGGATCGAAGGAGGAGTAGAATGATGAAAAAGTTTGTATCAGGCATGTTGTTTGGTGGTTTACTTGCATGCACGAGTGTAGTCTATGCCTCGGAAGGTATTGAGGCTTATTTATTCCCAGTAACGTATGAAGTCAATGGTCAAGCTGTGGATGCGAATGGATACATAACCTTGAACTATGAGGGGCATGCTTACGTTCCGATAAGATTCATTTCGGAGAGTTTGGGGAGCACGGTGAAATATCACGATGGTGAAAAAAGAATATCGATCACTCAATCGCCAAGCCGTAACGCGGTTAGAACCATTAATGAAGGGTTCTTGTTGGAGATATCGTCGGATAAGTCTGAATATCGATATGGCGAAACTCCGGAAATCACGGCCTTATTTTCTTATGTAGGCGAGGATGGGGGGAAGACAATTTATTATAGTAAGCCACTTGTGCGTTTCAAAATAGAGGATGCTGAGGGGAACGTTCGAGAAGGCGGCAATTGGGAGGATAATAATGAACTAACCCTAAACAAAGGAAGCTACCAAGCGCAAAAGCTGGATCCGCTGTTCATTAGGTATTTTAATCATACCAAAAGTGGAATCACTAGTCTCGACGAGTATCTACATCGTACTCCAAATGAGGACGTTTGGGATAAGGGAGAGTACAAGGTGACGGCCGCTGTCGAATATGGAATTACGAATGGCGGTAATCCCATGCAAACAATCACATCAACCGTAAATTTCCTTGTGAAATAGTATAAAAAAACAAACGCCGACTTTCGTCACGGCAAAGCGAATCGTGCCGTTCAGTGGGCCTGCGTTCAAACGCCGACTGCATGCCGATGCGGTTGCATGTCCGCCTCAGAAAAAAAGGACTGCCAAGCGATTTGCCTGACAGTCCTACCCTTACCCCTTCTTCAACGACATGACCGCGTCCAGCGCCTTCTTCACATCCGACTCGGAGATGTAGATTCCCGGCGTAAAGCGGGCGTATCGCTTCTTATACGGCGCCTCCGTAGAAATAACCTTCTTGTCGACGAGCGCCTGCGCGGCTTCCTTCGGCGACATGCCCTTGATCTCGAAGGAGACGATGCCCGACGACAGCTCGTCGTCCATCGGCGTCGCGAGCAGCACGTGCTCCATGTCCGCGAGCCCTTCCTTCAGCATTCGCGCCAGGCCGTGCACCCGCTCGTAGATCGCTTCCTTGCCTAGCCCCATCGAAAACTCGAAGCCGCTCGGCATCGCCCATAGATGCTCCATCGAGTGGAAGCCGCCCGGCGACATCGTCGTGCCGTCGGCGACGTCCGACTTCGGCTTGCCGCTGATAATGTCGTACATCGTCTCGGAGAAGCTCGGGATGACCGGCCGCACGTGGCGGTAGCCCGCTTCCGTCCCCGCGACGATGCCGGTGCCCCGCGGACCGTAAATCCACTTGTGCGTGCCCGCGCAGAAGAAGTCGCAGCCGAGCTCGGGGAACGTCTCCTTCTCGATGCCGAACCCATGCACGCCGTCGACGACGAGCAGAATGCGGTCTTCCTCGCCACGGCCGGCGTTCACCTTCGCGATCTCCTGCGCCAGACGCGCGATCGGCGACTTCAGCCCTGTGCTCGAGTGCACCCACGTCGCGCCGATGACGCGCGTCTTGTCCGTCACCTCGGACATGAGATTGGACACCATCTCATCGACGGTTACGGTGTGGATGTCGTCGTAATACTTCACCTCGCGGAACGTGCAGCCGGTCCGGTCGGCGGCCTGCTTGATCGCTTCCTGCTGCGAGTAGTAATTATGTTCGGACGTAAGAATCTCGCGCCCCTGCTGTATATTAAGGCCGGTGTACACGATGCCTAGGCCGACCGTCGTGCTGTCGACGAGCGTGATCCGCTTGTGATCCTCGACCCCGAAATAGTTCGCGGCCGCCTTGCGGCACGCCTCCGCGAGCTTTACTTCGTTCTTTAGAATGTATAACGCCGGATTTTTATCGAGCTCGTCGCGGTGGCGTTCGATCGCTTCGCGGACCGGACGAGGGTGGGAGGCGAAATATTGCGCCGTCCCCATATGAATGTAGTCCGGGTCCAGCTTGAACATCGCTCGAACCGCTTCCCAATCGACGCGGCTGGCGGCGGACGGTCTAGTTTCCGTCATTGTCGGCATGAACGTTCGTTCCCCTCTGCATGAAGTTATCCGTGTTAGTGTGGACGTCGCGCCGCGTTCCTTATCCGAGCCGCACCGATGGCAGTTGTTCCCTTCCGGGCCGCTGCATAGGCCTCCTTACAATATAGAATTCTATACGGAAACGTCCGAAAACCGGCGCAGGGGGTCATGGGAACATGGACAACAAGCAGCATCCGACATCGGGCGCCGCGGCGAGCCGCGGAACGATGAAATGGTGGCAGTTAACGATGCTCGGACTCGGATTCACGACGGGAACAGGCTTCTTTCTCGGGTCCGGCATCGCGATCGAACAATCGAGCTACGCCGTCCTGATCATCTTCGTCTTGGCGGCGCTCGGGACGTATTTCGTGTACGACGCGCTGTCCTGCATGATCGCCGAGAAGCCGGAGAAGGGCTCGTTCCGCACCTATACGAAGCACGCGTTCGGCCGCTGGGCCGGCTTCAGTCACGGGTGGATGTACTGGTTTTCCGAGATGCTCATCCTCGGCAGCCAGTTGACGGCGCTCGGGCTGTTCACGCGATTCTGGTACGACAAGATTCCGCTGTGGGGGTATGCGGCCGGCTATTCGCTGTTCGGCGTCGCGATCGTGCTGCTCGGGCAGAAGGGCTTCGAGAAAGCGGAAAATGTATTCGCGGTCCTGAAAGTGACCGCGCTCGTCATGTTCATCGCGCTGGCGTTCCTCGTCATCCCCGGCGTGCTCGGGCAAGAGAACGCGCATATGCATCCGCCGAAGTCGTTCGGCGATTTCTTCGAGCACGGCGCGATGGGCATGTGGACGGGGCTCGTCTTCGCTTTCTTCGCGTTCGCCGGCATCGAGGTGATGGGACTCATGGCGACGGAGCTGAAAAATCCGAAGGACGCCCCGAAGGCCGGCAAGGTCATGATCACGCTCGTGACGGTGCTGTACACGGCGTCTTTAGCATTGGCTTTGATCCTTGCTCCGAAGAAGGATTTCAACCCGGACGAGAGTCCGTTCGTTACGGCGCTGAAGGATCTGCATTTCAGTACGATCGTGGACATTTTCAATGGGGTGCTCATTATCGCGGGGTTCTCGAGCCTCGTCGCTTCGCTGTTCTCCACGACGAAGATTATGTTTACGATCGCGCAGGACGGAGACGCGCCGAAGCTGTTCACGAAGCAGACGAAGAAGCGCAAGCTTCCTTATATGTCCCTGTTCCTGACGATCGGGGGGATGGTGGTGTCCGTAGTGGCGGCGCTCGCGCTGCCTAAGGGCGTCTACGAATACATTACGACAGCGGGCGGATTGATGCTGCTGTTCTCCTGGCTGTTCATGGTGCTGTCGGCGCGCCGGCTGACGAAGCTGACCTCGTGGTGGGCGCACGTGAAATCGTGGTCCGCTATGCTCTTGATCGCGGCCGCGGTCACGGGGACCCTGTTCGAGAAGAGCACGCGACCCGGCTTATACGTAAGCGCCGGATTCGTCGTCGCCATCATTGGGATCGGACTGATCCTGCAGTTCACGAAGTGGAAGAAGGGCGGCGGCGGGGAAGAGGGGAACGCCCCGGAACGCGCCGAGGCGGAGTCCGAGGAGGAAGACGAGGGCTCGCCGTTCCGCGAGCGTCTGCTTCGGAGGCGCCGCGCGTTACAGAAACAATAACTTGAACGCCTGTACCCCGAAATACAAGCCGAATCCGATGAGCGCGAGCCCCGCGATGCGGGAGACGAACGTCAGGAAGCCGCCGGAGGCGAACTTCTGGAACGAGCTGGCGATGCCCGCCATCGTGAAATCCCAGACGAGGATGCCGAGGAAGATCGCCGCGCTGTTGATCAGCATGTCGAGCGGCTTCGCGGTTTCGGCCGCCTTCGCGAGAATGGAGCCGTAGATGCCGAGCCAGAACAAGATACTGAGCGGATTGCTGAGCGTCAGGAAAAATCCTTGCGTGAAGGATTTGACCGGCGCTTCTTTAGCTTGCTCCTTGGTCGCCTTTATCTCCTTAGCTCTCTGGAAGCTCTCCACGCCTGTATAGATGAGAACGAAACATCCGAACGTCCAGAGGAACGATTTCATGAACGGCGTTTGCAGAAAGTGCGCAGAGCCGAAATAAATGAGCAGCATGAACATCGCGTCGGCCGCCATCGCGCCCAAGCCCACGAGCCATGCGTTCAGGAAGCCGAATCGAATGCCCTTGTCCAGCTGCGCGGCGTTCACCGGCCCGATCGGCGCCGACAGCGATAGTCCGAGAAGAATGTAGCTAAGGAATGTACTCATGTTGTTGATCGCTCCTCGCATCGATGTGTTCGTTGGCGTAGTTGACTACTTGTACAGTCTATTGAGAGGGCTGTCCGCGTAGAACGATAATAATTGGGAAAATGTGCCCGTTGCGGCATTCGCGCCGCGATGGTAAGATGATTTTCCGCCGGCGAGTTCGACGGCCGAGGCAAAAAAGAAAAAAGTTCCTCTTGCAATCGATCGTCCGGATGTGATATATTCTAATTCCGGCCGCGAGAGCGGGACGGACAAGCAAGACCGCTTGCTCCTTGAAAACTGAACATGAGCACCGAGTTTTTTCGCAGGCGAGTTTCTCGCCGAGAAAAAATCTCGAGC
>JAPSKX010000122.1 GCA_031181325.1 Paenibacillus sp. | reverse complement strand
AAGTGCACTTGACGAGCGGAACGTCGGGAAAACCGATCTATACGTCCTTCACGTTGGCCGATCAGTATGTGTACGACTTGCTACCAAAATATTTGGAGCTATTCAAGGAGTCGGATGCCGATGTCGCGGCGGTCGCGCTGCCGTACGAGTTCGCGCTTCCGGGCCTCGGGTGGCAGCGACTATTTCAATTCGCGTTCGGCACGGCCGTGCTGTCGCTAGGCAAGGGGGGATATATGGCCCCGGTCGATAAATCGTTGGAATTAATGAAGGAATTCCAGGCCACGGTGCTTGCTACGACGCCGTCGTATGCGGCGCTCCTCGCGGAAGAGAGCGAACGATATGGCATGAAGCTTGGCGAAGACATACGGCTAAAGAAAATTTGGCTGACCGGCGAGGGCTGTTCCTCCACGTTCCGCGAGCGGCTCGAGCAGTGGTGGGGCTGCGAGGTTTCGTTCTTCTACGGCTCGACGGAATGCGGCGTTGTTGGCATCGAGTGCAGGGAGCACCGTGGGTACCATGTGGCCGAGGGGCATGTCAAAGTGGAGATTATCGACCCCGCGACAGGGGAACCTCTGCCGTACGGTAAGACAGGGGAGATCGTCGTTACGACGCTGCTGCGCGAAGGCATGCCGATGCTGCGTTATCGAAGCGGCGACATCGGCTACTTGCAGACGTCTTCATGCGCATGCGGATTGACGATGGACGTTCTGCATTTGCGCGGAAGAATGGAGAGTATGCTTCGTCTCGGCGATGCGGATTACTCCCCGTTCTTGATCGAGCATTTCTTAATGGAGCTGCCGGACGTTGGAATGTGGTATCGCCTTGTGATGAAGCAAGGCGAGCTGACGATCGAGGCGGAGCCGTTCCGCACGACGCTGAACGACGAGCAGCTGGGGGAACGTATACGCGTTCATATGACGGAACGGCTCGGCGTCAATTGCAAGGCGGTCGTCCGGCGGGACATCCCGCGCACGTTCGGGAAGGCGACGCGCATTTTCCACATGGAATAAGTCTTTACGAAAGGGGAGGGTGGTGCTCCGATGAGCGACTTCCATGAGGAACGGGAGCGTAAATTTCAAAGTTTGCTGCAGCGCCTCCCGAAATCCCCGTTGTACAAGGAGAAACTGGCCGGCGTTCGCCGGCAGTTCGTCGAGTTGGAACGCGTCGGGACGCTGCCGATCACGACGAAGGATGAGCTTCGCGCAGCCGGCGTCATCGGGCATCTAGGCGTCGATCCGAAGGAAGCGGCGCAATATTTCGAATCGACGGGCACGACCGGAGAGCCATCCGCTTCATGGTTCACCCGCGAGGATTTGTCGGCAGGCGGGAGACAGCTGCTTGAGAGCGGCATCGGTCTCGCGGCGGAGGATTTGGTGCTGGTCCGGTTCCCGTATGCGATGGCGTTGCCTGCGTTCTTGCTGCAACAAGCGGCGTGGCAGACGGGAGCGGGCGTCGTGCCCGCCAGCGGGAGAACGGTCGTGACGCCGTACCCGAGAGTGCTGTCGCTGCTGAAGCGTCTGCCCGTGACGGTGTTGGCGGGACTTCCGCGCGAGATGGAGCTATTAGCCGAGACGGCGAGATTGTCCGGGTGTGATCTCGTCCATGACCTTCCGGCGCTCCGCGCGCTGCTGGTCGCCGGGGAGCTGATGAGCGACAAGCGGAAGCGGCACATCGAGAAGTTGTGGGGCGTGCCCGTATTCAATTTGTACGGCTCGACGGAGACGGGGAATATCGCGGCCTCATGCGAATACGGCGTTATGCATGTCGTGGAGCGGGATTTCCTCGTGGAAGCGCTGCGTGAGGATGCGTCCGCTTCCGTCGCGGAAGGGGAAAGAGGGTGGGCGGCGATTACGACGCTGACTCACCGCGGCTCTCCTTTGTTGCGATATTTCAATGAAGACGTGATCGCTCTCGAGCCGTCTGACTGCCCCTGCGGACGGCACGGCGCCAAGTTGTCGCATTTCGGCAGAAGGAACGATCGTCTGCGCTTCGGCGACATCGTTCTCGACGCGTGGGATATTCAAGAAGCGGTCTATTCTTTGGTTCCGGCGCCGGATGCGTGGAAGGCGATGGAGCGAGACGCGAGTCTGCACTTCGTTTTGGATTCGCAACGTTCCGAGGCATGGTCGGTCGAGGACGTCCGCTCACGATTAGGGGCTTGTTTGCATATTCCCGTCACGGTCGAGTTTCGAACGTTGTTAGACCGGGACGCGCTGCTCGCGAACGCCCTTTCGACGAAACCGGTATATATCCATAAGCTCGACCGCGGCGCCGTCGCTCGGACGACCGAGACAAGCGACGACTTGATTCGTCGCGGCCTGCGGGCGATTGCCGATGGGAGGTTCGGGGAGGCGCGGTCGCTGCTCGAGCGGGCGGCGACCGACGACCCCCGCAGCGCGGAAGCTCGGGCGTGGCTGGCGGCTGCGATCGGACGCTCGATCGAAGCGGCCGACATGATCGAGAAGATGAGGCTGCTGCCGCTGCTTGAAAAGGAAATCGCAGCCGCGCTCCGGCTCGACCCATCGCTTCCGATCGCCAGAAGGGTGAACGGAGCTCGCCTATTGCACACCCCCGAGTCGCTCGGGGGCGATCCGGCGGCGGCGGTCGAAGAGTTCCGGTATTGCATCGAGCGCAGGCTCGACGACGCGGACGTATGGACAGAGCTCGGAGAATGTTATTGGAAGCTTGAACAGCGGGAAGAAGCCATGCTCGCTTGGCAAGAAGCGTTGACTCGCGTGCCGACGCATGAACGCGCGAGAGCACGGGTAGCCGAGGCACAGGAAGGAAAGGGGTGTTCGTCATGAGCGAAATTTGGCAACGATCGAAATCTAAGCTCCTCGCAAGCCGCAAGAGCAAGGACAAGGACACGACGATTCGCGTTAAGGATGTCGTCATCGGCGGACCGTCGCACGTCATGATTGCAGGACCGTGCTCGGTCGAGTCGAGGGAGCAGCTGGTTACGGTCGCGGCCGCGCTGAAGGAGGCCGGCGTGACGGTGCTGCGGGGCGGAGCGTTCAAGCCGAGAACGTCCCCGTACGACTTCCAGGGTCTTGGCGCAGAGGGGCTGCGCCTGATGAAAGAAACGGCGGATGAGGTCGGTATGGTGACGATCAGCGAGATTACGGCGGCTTCGCAAATCGAGGAGGCGGCTCGGTATATCGATATTTTCCAAATCGGGGCGCGAAATATGCAAAACTTCGAGCTGCTGAAGGCGGTAGGACAGACGAAGGTACCTGTGCTGCTCAAGCGCGGTCCGTCCGCGACGCTGGAGGAGCTTGTATTGGCAGCGGAATATATTCTGAAAGGCGGGAACGACAGGGTCATGCTGATCGAGCGCGGCATTCGCACCTTCGAGACATGGACCCGAAACACGCTGGACATCTCCGCGGTGCCGCTCCTGAAGCAGGAAACGCATCTGCCCGTTTTCGTGGATGTGAGCCATTCTACCGGCCGCAAAGATATCTTGCTATCCTGCGCGAAAGCGGCGCTCGCCGCAGGCGCGGACGGCATCATGGTCGAGGTGCATCCGAATCCGCCGGCCGCGCTCTCGGACGCGAAGCAGCAGATCGATATCGCCGAATTCCAAACGTTCTGGAAGGGAATCGTTGATTCGGGTCTCTTTCGCCGTGCGTAGGGAGGGATGCAGCCAGTTATGGACAACGTATCGAAGACGATCGCGCGGATAGCCGCGAAGGATCCGTCCCGACTCGCCGTCGTCGACGAGCAAGCGAGCATCACGTACCGCGATCTCGATGCGCGCGCGGACCGCTGGGCATTCATGTTCCGAACGGAGGGGATCGGAGCGGGCGACGAATTGCTCGTTACGCTTCCGAACCGGACGGAATTCCTCGAAGTATTCGTCGGCGCATGTCGTGCGCAGGTCGTGCCGCTGATCGTCGATCCCGGTATCGGCATCGCGGAGCTCGCGTCGCTTGTCGACGCGTTGCAAGCGAAGGCGTTCATTGCTTCCCGCGACGCCGCGGCAGGCGCGGCGCGGACGCTTGCGGCGCGGATGCGGGGATGGACGATCGAAGAGACGGCGATTCCCGAATTGCCGGCAGACGACGCATGGCGAAGCGTCGATCGCGCCGTCGGCGAAGACATTGTCTTCTTTACGTCGGGGTCGACGGGGATCCCGAAAGGGGTCGTCGTGCCGAAGAGGGTGTTCGTCTCCGCTTCGCCGCCTCCGAATTTGCGCCGTGCGCCGATGGCGCAGCTGCTGTGCAGGCCGCTCTTCTTCCGGGCGCATCTGACCGCGGCTTGCCACGCGCTTCAGGAGGGCAACACTGTCGTGCTGTCGCGCCGCGCCGACCCGGCGGGTTGGAAGCAATTAATCGAACTTCATGGCGTCGAATTCGTGAGCCTCGGACCGAGCGACCTCCATCGGTGGTTGGAAGCGGAAGACGCTTCAATTCCGACGACCGTTAATCGGATCATAAGCACCGGGGCGCCGTTGCCCGCTCGCTTGAAGCGAAGGCTGAAGGAGCGGCTGCCTGGGGTGCGCGTCACGGATATCTATGGAACGAGCGAGGTCGGCGCGATCGCGATGATCGGCGACGAAGAATGGGCGGTCGGGGACAGTACTTGCGGGCGTCCCTTGTTCTTTAACGCGGTGAGCGTGCTGCGCGAGGACGGAACGGAGGCGGATGCATACGAGATCGGAGAAATTTGGGTTCGGTCGCGATACCGCATGAAGTCGTATTACAACAATCGGGAAGCGACGAACCGAGCGATCGCGGGGGAATGCGTCCGAACCGGCGACGCCGGCTATTTCGACGAGTCGGGATATTTACACTTGACGGGACGGGTCGACGGCGCGATCAATTGCGGCGGCTTCCGAGTGTATCCGGAAGAAATCGAAAGCGTATTGCGGGAACATCCGGACGTATCGGAAGCGATCGTCGTAGGCGCGGCCCATCCGAACCGAACGCAGCAGCCGGTCGCCTTCGTACGCCTCCGCGAGTCGGCTGCGAATGCGGACGATGCGCCGGCAGAGCGGCTACTCGAGTTCTGCAAGAGCCGCATGACTTCCTATAAAGTTCCTGCGGCGATCGTTCCGATCCGCAACATTCCGCTGAACGCTGCAGGCAAGGCGGATCGACGCCGCGTCGCAGAACTAGCCGCAGAGCTGGGTGTTGTTTCGGGTAAGGGGGGGAGAAGAAATGCCTGAATTCGGAAGCGGCGACTCGGGAACGTTCGAGCGTCTGCACACGCTGGTATTCGATATGTTGCTGGTGACGGACGGACGGACGACCGAGCTGCTCGAGACGATGCTCAAGGAGAAGCTTACCGTAAGCGTCCTGCGGCAAGAGCGTTTGAACGAGGAGATGTATATTCGCGAATCGGTACTTTCCGGAGAACGAAGCGGGTTCATCGTTTCCCATAATATCGCGCTCGTCTCCTCGAAGCATCTGCCGGCATCCTTGTTCGAGAGCATCGCGGACCGGCAAGAGGGGATCGGGAAGACGATCGGCGCGAAGGCGCTGCCATCGTTCCGCAAGGTGGCCGAGTACGGGCGGATCGATGCGGACCGGGCCGTCGATCCGTTCGGCAGGCCGTTACGTCTTCGTCTCCCCGGGGTGTGCAGCAGTGTGCCATTTAAAAGGTATTTCATTTATTTCGGGCAGGGGGAGCAAGCCGTCCGAGAACCCGGCATCCGCATGCTGGAATATTATCACCCGGATATCGTCAAGCATCGGCTGCAGCGCGATGCCGGCTCGTAACGAGAGCGAATGCTTAGAAGGAGCTGTCCCCTAAGGAACAGCTCCTTCTTACTTTTTCTTCTTCGTCCCCGGCTTGCGCTCGAAGACGTCCAACATTTCGGAGAGCAGCCGCTCCCCGGCATGCAGCGCGCCGCCCTTCACGGCGGAGAGCAGCTTGCCGACCAGCTTCTCGGCAGGCAGGTCTTTCTCCTCCGCCGCCTTCAGCATGCGCCGTCCGGCGACTTCCGCCCCGCTCTTCACCGCCGATGCGTAGCTGCCGGCGAACCGGCGAAACTCCCGCTTCATTCGATCGGCCGCCTCCGCGAACGCTTGCCGCTCGTCAGCCACGCGGATCGCCTCCTTCCACGAACGTTCCGCCGTTCGCATTCGCGCCCTCGAGTTCAGGAACGGCGTGGATCTCAAGCGCTACGGGCTTGCCTTCCAACAGCCACTTTAAGAGCGCGACGAGAACCCCGGCGACGAGGACGAAGGCGACGACGCCGCACAAGGCGAGTCCCAGGATGAAAATCGCCTTGTCGGCGAAACCCATTTTCTTCAAATTCAACTGGATCATCGCTCCCTCTTCGTAGACGTAGACGCAGGTCTGCAAGCAGTATATGTTCCGTCTCGCCGGATTCCTTAGGTACTTGTACAGAGGAAGGAAATATCCGCACTCGGCTAGGTCGAGATGCGGGTAAGACTCGACCGCATCTTGCATGCTGAACATTCATGGGATAGAAAATTATCGTATGAAGTGGATTTATGTGGAAAAAAGTGTGTAACAACGCTAATCATCCGGATAATTCCTCCTCGGTATAATTTATGCTTGCCCTATAACGAGGGGGAAACCCTGCCAATATACTTAAGGTGCAACTTCGGATGCAGCACAATCGAACGCCGACTCTTTCTCGTAAAGGAGGTGGAATTGCTCGTCATTATCGGAATTGCGGCAATTGCTTCTTACTTTAATTTAGAAGGCGGTGTAAGTTGATGAAAGGAAAGAAAGCGCTTACGATGTTGACCGTCGCGGCTCTCGCATCGAGTCTCGGCTATTTCGGGACGCCCCCGGCGCCTGCGTCGGCCGCTTCGATCGAAGTGAACGTGGCGAGAGGCATCACGGACATTACCACGAACGGGATCGCGGCCCAGAACGGCAAGCGGCTCTCGATCCTGACGGACGGCGTCCGCACGGATACGGAATACGCCCTGATCTCCACGGGCTCGGTCGCCAAATACGTCCAGTTGAATCTCGGCGAATCGCATTCGATTACGAAGTTGAACATCCTCAACGATTACAATCCCTCAGCTCCCCGCATCGGCAAGGATATTATCGTGCAGCTGTCGAACGATCCGACGTTCGCGACCGGCGTGACGACGGTGTATAACAACGACGGGGACAACAGCGTCGGGCTCGGCGCGGGCGGCGATTCGGAGTACACGGAACCGATCAACGGTTCGGGTCTTACGATCGCGCTCGGCAGCCCGGTGAACGCGCAGTACGTTCGCTATTGGGCGAACGGCCATACGCGGACGCAGACGAGCGCGTACAACACCGTGAACACCCCTGTGGAAGTCGAGGTGTACGCCCAGCTGCCCGGCCTCAACAACGCGCTGCCCGCCATCTCCACGCTCTCCGTAAGCGACATCTCCAACCATTCCGTCAAGCTGTCCTGGGTCAGTCCGGGTCCTAGCGGCATAACGGGCTATGACATTCGTTACGCCGACGTGCCGATTACCGAATCGAACTGGAACAACGGCTCCGTCGTGAAGCGGGTCGTCGGCGAACCGTCGGTCGCGTCGGCGAACGCGACGCAGCAGATGACGCTGCAAGGCCTTCCGATCAATAAGAAGCTTTACTTCGCGATCAAAACCGTGAACGGTCTCGTCGACGCGTCGGCGCTGTCCAACGCGGTCGACGCGACGCTGCCCACGTCGGTGAACGCCGCGCTGAACAAGACGGTGACGTCGAACGGCACCGCAAGCATCGGGGCGTTGTCCAACGTGACGAACGGGAACTTAACGCGCGGCGATTATGCCTTGGTCTCGACGGGCAGCGGACCGAAATACGTCCAAATCGACCTTGCGGACAGCTACGACATCGTCGGCGTGAACATTCGCAGCGATTGGGGCACCGACGCCGCCTCGTACCGCTACGGTCATGACTACGTCGTCCAGTTGGCCGCGGACGCCGCGTTCGCGACCGGCGTGACGACGATCTTCAACAACGACGCGGACAATACGCTCGGCTTCGGGGCCGGCGCCGATCCCGTGTACGTCGAGCCGGTCGACGGCGGGGGCCTGCATATTCCGCTGGCGATACCCGTGACGGCGCGGTACGTGCGCTTCTGGGGCAACGGGCACACGCGGATGAACGGGACGACGAACGGTGTCAATACGCCGGTCGAAGTCCAAGTGTTCGCGAAGTCGCAAGACGTCACGGCGCCTTCGGCGGTGACGAACCTTTCGGCGCCGAGCGTCGGCTGGAAGAGCGTGCAGCTGCAGTGGACGGCGCCGGGCAACGACGGCGCGACGGGCACGGCGCTGGAATACGACTTCCGCTATTCCACGTCGGCGATCACGCTAGCCAACTTCGACGCGGCGGCGCCGATGAACGGGGCGCCGGCGCCGGCCGAGGCGGGGACGACGCAGACGTTCGGCTTCGGCGGACTGCAGCCGAATACGACGTATTATTTCGCGATGAAAGCGAAGGACGAGGCGAACGTCTCCGCGATGTCGAACGTCGTGACGATCGCGACGCCGGCGACGGACAGCGTCGCGCCTGCGGCGATAACGGATTTGACGGCGACTCGCGCGAACGCGAGGAGCGTCCAATTGTCTTGGACGGCGCCCGGCGACGACGGGAATGCCGGCACAGCCGCTTCGTACGAGGTGCGCTATTCCACGTCTCCGATTACGGCGGCGAATTGGAGCTCCGCGACGGAGGCGATCGAGGAGCTGCTGCAGCTCGAGCCCGGAACGACGATGGAGTACGACGCCAACGAGCTGAATCCGAACGCGACGTATTACTTCGCCGTGAAGACGAAGGACGCGGCCGGGAACGTGTCGGCGATCTCCAACGTCGCGAGCGCGACGACGACTCCGCCTTCGCCCGACGCGGTCACGGTCAGCACCCTTGCCGCGCTGCAGAACGCCATTAACGCGGCGCCGCCATCGGGACGGGTCATTACGATCGCCGCGGGGTTGTATAATGTTTCATCCCAAATTTCGATCAACGGGAAGGACAACATTACGATCCAAGGCGCGACGTCGAATCCCGAGGATACGGTATTGAAGGGACCGGGCATGTCGAGCTCGCTCGGGCAAATTTTCGACGTCAACGACTCTCATTACCTAACGATCAAGAACTTGCGGATGCAGGACACGAAATATCACGGCGTGAAAATCAACTTCGGCTCCAACTACTTCACGGCGGACAACGTCGTCGCGTGGGATCACGGCGAGGGCGGCTTCAAGGTGACGGCGCAGCCGTGGACGGAGGGCGAATCGTATTCGGATTACGGCGTCATAAAGAATTCCCGCCTCGGCTATACGACGGCCGGCAACAACAGCGTCGTCGAAGCGATCGACATTATCGCCGGGTTGAACTGGAAGATTCAAAACAACTACTTCGAAAATACGTACAAGAGCGTCGGCAACGGCGTCGCGTACGCCGTGTTCGCGAAGGGCGGCACCCGAGGCACGCTCATCGAGAACAATGAATTCCGCAACAACTTTATCGCGATCTCGTTCGGCGGCGGGGGTACGGGAGCCTCGTTCTTCCGTCACGGCGTCGGCACCCATGAACATTACGACGGCATTGTTCGCAACAACGTCATCTTCAATACGACGGATGCGGGCATCTATATGAACAAGGCGACGAATTTCAAGGTATACAATAACACGATCTTCAACGTCGGTTCGGGCGTCGGGGCGATCGAGTCCCGCTACGCGCAAAGCAACGGATTCGTATATAACAACCTAATGAACGGCATTATTAAAAACCGCGACTCCGGCACGCATACAGGCGCGAACAACATTACGAACGCTGCGGTCGGCGTGATGGTCGACGCGGCGAACCGGAACTACCGCTTGAATCCGCTGACGGCGACGGCGGCGATCAATGCGGGCATGCCGCTTCCGACCGACGTGCCGACGGACTTCTACGGCAATGCCCGTCCGTACGGCTCCGCCTTCGACATCGGCGCCGCGGAATACTACCCGGACGAAACGATCCCTCCGGCGGCGGTGACGCTGAGCGCGACGGACGTCACGAAGCGCAAGGCGACGCTGACGTGGACCGCCCCGGGCGACGACGGCCATACGGGAACGGCGGTTTCGTACGACCTGCGATACAGCACGGCTCCGATCACGGCGGCGAACTGGGGCTCCGCGACCCCGCTGAAGAACGAGCCGGTACCGGAGAGCGCGGGCACGACGCAGTCGTATACGTACTACGGAATTCCGGCCGGCGGTACGTACTATTTCGCCATGAAGACGACTGACGATATGGCCAATGAATCGGCGCTCTCGAACTCGCTCGCCGTAACGACGACGAGCGCGAGCACGACGGAGTTCGACGCCACCGACGACACGTACATCTACGGCAATCCGGTCTGGGGCAATTACACGTACATGGAAGTGAAGTACCACGTCTCCAGAGGCGAAAATAAATACGCGTTGATGAAATTCGACCTGTCGAACTTCACGGAGCCCTCTACATGGAACGCGAGGCTCTTCGTCAATATGTACTCGGCGGAGCGTCCGACGATTCCGGTGACGGTGTTCGGGGTGCTGGACGACAACTGGTCCGAATCGACGGCGAAGAACACGGTTCAACCGAGCTATATCGGCGAAGTGAAGCTAGGCGAGTTCGTCACGAGCGAAACCGGCGTGATCGAGGTGGACGTGACGGATTTCGTCAACAGCCAGTTGGCCGGCGATAAGGTCGTAACATTTCGAATGGCCGATCTGACGGGCGCGTTGTACGGCGCTAGTTTCCGCAGCTCGGAGAGCACGCTCGATCAGCCGTTCTTGTTCGTGCAGGACGGCACGGATACGATCGCTCCGGCCGCGGTCGCCGACCTCGCCGCAACGAATCCGACGACCAAGTCGATCGATCTCGCCTGGACGGCGACCGGAGACGATGGATTGGCTCGCACCGCGGCGGGCTACGATATTCGCTACAGCACATCGCCGATAACGGCCGCGAACTGGAGCAGCGCGACGCAAGTGTCGGGCGAACCGCTGCCGGCCGCGCCGGGAACGACGCAAAGCCTCACGCTGTACGGTCTGAGCCCGAACACGACGTATCACTTCGCGATGAAAGTCGCGGACGACGCGGGGAATGCGTCCGCGCTGTCGAACCTCGCTTCGCAGACGACGGCCGTCGGCGTGAACGTCGCGCTGAACAAGACGGTCACGGCGAGCACGAGCAACCTGTTCGGAAACCCGCTTAGCGTCGTAACGGACGGCGTCTCCTCGAACGTCACCGCCTACGCTGGCATCGGATCGGGAACCGGACCGCAGTATTACCAAGTCGATCTGGGCGCTTCGTACGCCGTCAACCGACTGCGGATCGTGAACGATTGGGGCAGCTCGGCGTCGACGTACCGTACGAACAAAGATGCGATCGTCTTGCTGTCGAACGATCCGACGTTCGCGACGGGCGTAACGGTCGTCTACAACAACGACGCGAACAATTCCGTCGGCCTCGGCGCGGGAACGGATCCCGAGTACCAAGAACCGGCCGGAGGCATCGGGAAAACGTTCGACCTTCCGACGCCGGTGAACGCGAGGTACGTGCGGGTATGGGGGCACGGTCACGTTCGCGTCGACAACTCGACGCACCTCGTCAATACGCCGATCGAACTCGAGGCGTACGCGGATCCGGGCGACGACACGCCGCCGGCCGCCGTAACGAATCTGGCGAACGCGTCGATGACGTTCGACAGCATCGACCTGACGTGGACGGCGCCGGGGGATAACGGCAATGCCGGGCAAGCGAAGCAATATTTGCTCCGCTACGCATCCTTCCCGATCACGGAGGAGACGTGGAATGCGGCGACGCCGGTCGCGGGTCTCCCGCTGCCGAAGACGGCGGGCGGAGCGGAGCTGGTTACGGTCGGCGGACTGACGACGAACGCGACGTACCACTTCGCCTTGAAGACGGTGGATACGGCGAACAATATTTCCGCGTTGTCGAACGTCGTGACGGCGACCATCAGCAATACGGACCTTGTCGCCCCGGCGGCAATCTCCGATCTTACGGTGCTTCGCACGGGACCGAAGAGCGTCCGCCTCGGCTGGACGGCGCCCGGGGACGACGGCGCGACGGGAGCGGCGAAGTCGTACGAGGTGCGTTACTCAACGTCGCCGATCACGGCGGCGAACTGGAGCGCGGCGACGGAAGCGATCGACGAACTGCTTCAGCTCCCCTCGGGCAGCGCGATGAAATATCAAGCGAACGAATTGACGCCGAATACGACGTATTACTTCGCCGTCCGCACGGTAGACGACGTGAACAATCTGTCGGACATCTCGAACGTCGCGGTCGCGACGACCGCCGATCCGGTGCCGGACAGCGTGACGGTCACGTCGCTTGCGGCGCTGCAGACGGCGATCGACACGGCGCCCGCGTCGGGCCGCGTCATTACGCTGGCGGCCGGCAACTATTCCCAATCGGCTTCGATCGCGATCACGGGCAAAGATCACATTACGATTCGAGGCGCGACGTCGAACTACGCGGACACCGTCATCGCCGGTCCGGGCATTACGAGCGGCCTCGACATCAGCATTCGCGTGAACGATTCGAGCTACGTGACGATTCGCGATCTGACGATCAAGGATTTCAACTACCATGCCGTGCAAGTGAACTCAGGCTCCTATTACTTCCATGCGGATAACCTCTATGCGTGGGATTTGGGCGAAGGCGCGTTCAAGGTGACCGGGACGACGCATACGACCGGAGGCATGTATTCCGACTACGGCGTGATCGAAAACTCCGTCATGGGCTACACGACCGGAGGCAAACGAAGCGTCGTCGAAGCGGTCGACATCATCGCCGCCAGAGGCTGGGTCGTACGGGGCAACGAGATCTACAACGCGTACCACCCAAGCTCCGGTTCGGTCGCATACGCGATATTCGCGAAGGGCGGCTCGATCGATACCGTCTTCGAAAACAACTTGATCAAGGGCAGCGACATCGCGATTTCGTTCGGCGGCGGCCTGACGGGAGCTCAGTTCTTCCGCAATGGCAGCACCACCGATGTAGAGCATTACGGCGGTATCATTCGCAACAACGTCATTCATAACACCGACGACGCGGGTATTTATTTAGCGAAAGCGGTAGATTTCAAGGTGCTCAACAATACGCTGATCGGCATCGCCCCGGGCGTGAACGTCGGCGGCATCGAATCCCGATGGGCGGGGAGCAACGGGGAAATCCGCAACAATATCGGCGACAAACCGCTCAAGAAGCGGAACGACGGCAACTACACCGAGTCGCATAATACCATGAACGCGTCGTCGACCTGGTACGTCAACCCTGCCGCGGGCGATTACTCGCTGAACCCGAGCACGGCCGCAAGCGCGATCGACACCGGCATGTCCCTGCCGACGCTCGTGCCGACCGATATGCGCGGCGTCGCGCGTCCGATCGGCGCCGGCTACGACCGCGGCGCGCTGGAGTACGGCGCGCCGCTCGATCTCCTTCCGCCGAGCGCGCCGACGCTCTTGAGCGAGGGCTTTACGGATTCGACCGTATCGCTTAGCTGGACGGCTTCGGTCGACAACGTCGCCGTCGCCGGCTACGACGTGTACAACGGTACGACGAAAGCGAACGGCAGCCTGATTACGGATACCGCATTCACGGTCACGGGGCTGACGGCTGCGGTGCCGTACACGTTCACGGTGAAAGCGGTCGACGCGGCGGCCAACGAATCGGCCGCGAGCAACGCCGTCTCGGTAACGATGGCGACGTACGCGGCGCTGGATACGACGCCGACGAGCTTGCAACTCGCATCGCGTACCGATACGACGATCAGCGTCAGCTGGACCGCGTCGGGGAACGACGCCGCGACGGGTTACGATGTATACGTCGACGGAGCGAAGGTCAACGAAGCGCCCGTGAACGGGACGACATACGCGGCGACCGGTTTGTCGCCCGATACGGAATATTCGATCTACGTCATAGCGGTCGATCCGTCGGGCAACGAATCCGCGGCGAGCGAGACGATCAGCGTGCGTACGCTGGAGACGCCGCCCGAGGAGTCTCTCGAGGAACCGGACGGACTGCATCCGGAATGATGTACGCGATCGGTAAATAAGGAATGTGGATGCAGGCGCCTCGGCTTCGGCCGGGACGCCTGCTCGCAGTCCGGGGACGGTCCGAATTCCTCGCCGGCTCCATGAGCCGGGGAACGAAATGAGGATATATAATTTTAGTGGTTATATATGGAAAAAACGTAATGACGCTAATCTTCCGATTAATTTCGCCTCGGTAAAATTTATGCCTGCCTTATAACGAGCGGGGAAATCTGCCAATATACTTAAGGTGCAACCTCAGACGCGCACGAT
This sequence comes from Paenibacillus sp., assembly GCA_031181325.1. Lineage (GTDB taxonomy): Bacteria > Bacillota > Bacilli > Paenibacillales > YIM-B00363 > Paenibacillus_AE. The sequence continues at coordinate 409 of JAPSKX010000122.1, read as the reverse complement.
CGAACGCCGACTCTTTCCAGGAAAGGAGGTGGGATTGCTCGTTCATTTTCGGTAACGCGGCAATGGCTTCTTATTTTACCTAATGAAGGCGGTGTAAATTGATGAAAGTAAGGAAAGCGCTTACATTACTAACCGTCGCTGCGCTGACGGCAAGCCTCGGCTACTTCGGTCCGCCCCCTGCGCGGACGTCGGCGGCGCCGGTGGAAGTCAACGTGGCCCGGGGGGTCGTCGACGTCACCGCGAACGGTCTCGTGACCAACGGGAAACGGCTTTCGATTCTGACGGACGGCGTTCGCACGACGTCGGAATACGCCCTGATGTCGACGAGCGCGGGCGCGAAATACGTTCAGTTGAACCTCGGGGAGCCCCATTTGATCACGAGAGTGAATCTGCTGAACGATTACAACCC
>JAPSKX010000121.1 GCA_031181325.1 Paenibacillus sp. | reverse complement strand
ACCGACGGGCGCAGCGGCGCTCCGAGTCCCGGACCAGGCTCCTTCTTCTCGGCACCGCCGCCGCCCTTCGCGGCGTTCCCGCTCAAGCCGACGCGTCCGCCGCTTCCCCGGCGTCCCCTCCCGTCGGCGCCTCGCCGGCTTCCGTCTCCGGAGGCAGCGGTTGCAGCGGGCCTACGATGACGGATTCGGGCGGCGTATCGAAGATCGACGAATTGCGAATCGTTCTCGCGTCGCCGACGAGCAGCACCGAGGCGCTCGCGAGACCGACGACGCGAATCGACCCGACGGAAACCCCTCGGTTCGCGACGTTCATGCGAATCATAGATATTAACCCTCCTCTTGGGGCGGGGGCGGGCGCTTGCCTTCGACGAATCGGCGAATCGCCGTATCAACGTCGCGGATGGTCAACTTCGCCACCGAGGCCGTATAGGCGTCCGGCTCCCGCGTAGAATCGATGTCCGACACTTTCATATAATGAGCGATGCGCGCGTCCACCTGCGCGCCGAGGTCCGCTACGACCCGATCCAGCTCCTCGGGCTCCAGCTCGTATTCCGCGGCTTCGCACAGCTGCAGCAGCAGCGAGGGAACGGCCTCGTTCAAGTGGCGGCTTACAGCGCCGCGAATGGCGAGGAACGGCGATGGCGGGGACGGCTCGCCCGCGGCGGCGACGGTCGGCGCAGGCACGTCCGCGCCCCCAAGCGACCAGATCGGCTCCCCGCCCGCGTCCTCCGGCCGAATGCCGATGTGCAGCGTGCCCTGCAGCGTATCGATCTTCAGTTGGTCGAACCGATATTCGATGCGCTCGACGCTTTGCGACGGTCGGCGCTTCGCTTCTTCGACCTCGTTTTCCAATCGCTGCACCCGCTCTTCTAACCTTCGCAGCCTCTCCGCGGTGTTCGCGTATTCGGCATGCAGCCTCGCCAGCTCATCCGATAACCGTTTGGCATCCAATCCGCATCCCCTCCTCGTCACCCAATGTATATGCGAGTGAGGAGCGGGATAACCGGTTCAGCGGGCGCCCGGCGCAGGCGACGGCAAGGGCACGAGCGGACCCGACGTTGCGCCGATCGGTTCGGGGGCCGGCTCCGTAAACCCGCCTGTATTGTACAGGTTCGACAGCGAGCTGATTTGACCGGACGTCCCGATCTGAATGACCGACGAATTCGAGACGTTGTCGACGCGGAGCTGATGAATGACGATCTGCTGATGCACCGTCCAATTCACGCGCCGACCACCCCGCCTTGATCGCCGCTGCTGTTCGAGTCCGCGATGTCCGCATCGTTCGTATTCGTGCTGCTCACAAGCTGCCTCGTGCCGGACAGATCGCCCGTGACGAACGAGCCGGCGCCCGCGAACGTCTTCGACGTGCTGCTGGGGCTCATCTGATACGTATCGCCGAAGTTCACGATCGAGCTCGGCCCGACGGTAATGATTTTCACGTTGCCTACGATCGATGGCATGGTCGACCCCTCCCGCCCCGGTTGATATCGCATCATATGTGGGGCATCGCCTACAGGTGCTTCGGATCGTCGCCGAATTCGAAAATCCCGGCGACGTTCACCGACCCGCCTCGCCGCCCATATACTGATACAACGATTTCGAGCGGCGGAGGGAGGAACGAGTCATGAGCGACGGCGGATGGAACAAGGAAAGCTGGGACACGTTCAAGCGTTGGATGCAGGAAAGCCTGACGTTCGGCGCTCCGCAGGACGACTTTCGCTGGGTGACCGACTACGTGGACGGTATTCTGAAGGAGGCGCTGGCCGCGCCGGAACGGCAGCAAGAGATCGCCAAGGCGAAGGACGTCTCGCGCGCCGCCCCTTCTCCCTCGGGCCGTCCGCTCGCATACGAGCTCTTCCAAACCCATCGGCACGTCATCGTCCGCTTCGCCGTGCCGGGGAGAATCAACCCGCGTCGCCTGCGCGTCTTCGCGGGGATCCAACGGATCCGCGTCGAAGGGCTGCCGAGCGAAGGGAAACAGACGGTCGCGCTTCCGGCGCTCGTGTACGGCGACAGCGCGCGCGCCTTGTTCAAGGACGGCGTGCTGCAGGTGAAGCTGATGAAACGACCGTCGAACGACCGGTACGACGAAGTGTTCATCCGGTACGAGGATTAGCTTGGAAAATGACGAAACCCCGACGAGGCACGCGCCGCGTCGGGGTTTCCAATGGTGATAATATACGGAAGCCGCATCAAGTAGCGGCTTGAGGAGACGACTTCGCCGCGGCCACTTCCTTGGCGGCATCGCCGTAACGGCGCGCCAGCTCCGATGCGGGAAGGGCGATCATCTTCGGAACGAGCATCTCCGATCTTTCGCCGAGCCGGTCCTTGCCTTGCGGATGAATGACGGACAGGAGCGCCTTCAGGTACAGCCTTGTCGCGAGCGCGAACAAGCCCTTCGGCAGCTCCACGACCGTAAAACCAAACTGCTCCACGCCCCGGTTCACCATCGATGTGCCGATGACCGCCTTAATGCTCGCGGCATCCGGTCGCTGCAGCACCGAATCGGCCAGCTGCGGCATCGTGCGCTCCATCGCCCGGATGAGCTGAATCGCGAGCTGTACCGGCGAGCGGGCTTTGCGGCCGAACTCGTACAGCAGCTCGTTATTCATATGTAGCTCGACGATCTTGTCTCCTGACTTCAGCGCGTCGCCTCCCGCGAACGGTACCGTCCGCCCCCGATAATCCGTCACGCGGTAGAAGAGGAAGCTCTTATGATCGCCGGGAATGGCCGACTCCAGACGGAACAGCGTATGGAACGCGCGCTCCCAGAGCAGCCATGCGGAGACGATCGCCTTGCGGATCGGTCCGGGCTCCCGCTTCGCCTTCGTCCGCGCCTTGGCCGTCGATTGCATAAGCTCTTCCACGCGGACGAAGGCGTATCCCTTCTGCATCGCGGCGGGAATGAAGCGCTCCAGCGCCGCGATCGTATTGCGGGGCGCCTCCGGGTCGGCCCCGAACGTATTCCCGCAATCGTGCAGCAAGTAGACTTGGCCGCCCTTCAATCGCTTCGTCATCCGAGTCTCGATTCGCTCGGCTCCCCCCGACACGCGCCAATCGCCGGGCATCGCCGACCAGAGCACGATCTGCATTCGGCTGCGACTCGCGAAGTCGAACAAGTTCATAATTCCCCAAGGCGGCCGATAAAACTTCGGCTTCTCCCCGGTGATTCGCTCGATCGCTTCGGATGTCATCCGCACATGCCTCGCAACCGTCTTCGGACGCATAATCCAGTTGGCTCGGTGGGAATAATTGTGAATGCCGACGGAATGCCCCTCCCGATGCATGCGCTCCACGATGTCGGGATGCGCCTCCGCATGCTTGCCGACGACGAAGAACGTCGCCTTGACGCCATGCGCCTTCAGCAGGTCGAGCAATCGCGGCGTATATTTCGGATCGGGTCCGTCGTCGAACGTCAGGCTGATTTCGGACTCGGACAGCCCGCGTTTAAACACGCGAAAGCCGAACAAGCGGCTGATGATCCCCGGAAGAAACGCGTAAAACGTAAAAAAATAAAATAAGTACAGTAAGATATTGCTCACCCACGTTCCTCCTAGCCGAACTCCCCATTCAACGGTCTCGTTAGCGTAACACAACCGCATAAAGATTATTATAGCATCAGACAAAAACAACCTGTAGTGTTTTACCTGATGTTGCATCAAAGTTCACATTAGATTCGCGGTCGCTCCTCCATGCCTTTTCTCCGATCAAGACTTTGATATAGCATTGGGCATGTCAGTTTCAGCAAATAACTGCGTTTCCAATGCGCATGGTCAGGGTCATTCCTTCAGAATCTCGCTTGCAACTCCATATTCTGGGCCCCCCGATAGGCAGCTCTGTTCCGAGGTTCCTTTCCTGGGTGATTTCCTTCCATCAGAAGAAACCACCGGCAAATCGAATCGCCGATTTGATAGACTGTATTGCGATCTGCCTTATAGGACCGGCGATCCGTCTCTTCTGACGTAAGGGAATCAGGCGGGAAAAGACTGCGCCCCCCTGACCCCGACGGCAGTATCGGACGAACACAGAACCATGCTTTATTCGGGCAACGCCGCGAGCGCGTTCATGACCGCTTCGAAGACGGCCGTAGCCCGATTGGCCGACCCGGTAGGGCGTCGTTCCGCGAGCACCGCGACCGCGTATTTGGGCTTGTCCGCCGGACCGTAGCCGATGAACCACTGATGAACGACGTCTCGCCCGTCGACCGTCGCCTCCGCGGTGCCGGACTTCCCCGCGAGGGGCCATGCCGCGTTCTGCAGCGAGGCGCCCGTTCCCGACGCGACCACGCCCTCGAGCATGCCGCGCAAGACGCGTGACGTGGCGGGCGAGATCGCGTCCGCGCCGCCCGGCAGTCGACGCGCGTCATACCGCTCCGCCGCGTGGCCGTCCGCGTACTGCAGCTCCGTCGCCGCCCGCGGCGAAGCCGGAGCGCCGCCGCGGACCAGCGTCGCCATCCAATTCGCCGCCGCGAGCGGCGTCCAGCGCGCGTCGCGCTGCCCGATCGCCGTCTGCGCCAGCACCCCGCCGTCCGCCGCGGACGGCGACCCGGCGAACGCGCGGCCGGGCTGCTCCTCCGGCAGGTGCAGCAACGGCTTCCCATCCAGGTCGGAGACGCCCTTCCAGCCGACGGCGCCTACCACGCCCAACTCGATGCCGTATCGCTGCAGCGTCTCCCCCGATAACCGCTCGCCTACTTCGGCGAAGGCGATATTGCACGATTCCGCGAGCGCCTCCGCGAACGTAAGATGTCCGTGTCCGCCTTCCTTCCAGCACGTTAGACCGTAGCGCCCGTACGTACCGTCGCAGTCGAACGTTTCGTCCGGTTGGACGACGCCTTCTTCCAGCGCCGCCGCCGCTACGAATGACTTCATGATCGACCCGGGCGCGACGGCGCGAATGGCCCGGTTCGCCCAATCGCTCCCTTGCGGCGTCAGCCGATCGGCCTCGTATGCCGGCCGGCTCGCCATCGCGACGATGTCGGACGTGGCGACGTCCAGTACGACCACCGCGCCTTCCGTTAGGCCGGCGGCGTCCGCCGCCGCTTCGACGGCCCGCTGCGCCGCGGCGTCCACCGTCGAGATGAGCCGAAGCGGATAATAAGGATTTGACGTGCCCGCCGTCTTCACGCCGAGCCCGTTCAGCGGCTCTCCGCGGCCGTCGACGTAGGACACGATCCGCGTCTCCCCTGCGCCGTGAAGCAGCCGATCGAACGCAAGCTCGAGGCCCGAGGCGCCGATCGGCGTAGAGAGCCGCAGCTGACCGTCCGTCAGCCGCTGTCCGTACATCGCCGTCATCCGTTCCGGCTGCTCGGCGACGAAGCCGACGAGGTGCGCGGCGAGCCGCCGCTCGGGGTACCGCCGCACTGCGGAAGCGACCGTCGCGCCGGATAGGCGCAACCCGCGAATGCCCGCCGCTTGCTCTGGCGTCAGCGGCGACGGCGACTTCCCGCCGTCCCGAGCGTCCGGGTTCCACCATGCGGGACGATCGACCTTCCTCCATTCGTCCACCAGCCGCATGGTCGGCACGTTGAGGATGCGAGCAAGCGAACGACGATCCGCATCCGTCATTCGTTCCGCCCCTCCCGGAAGCAGCAGCAGCCCGTTCACGGTTTCGCCCGTGAGCGGCTCGCCGCGTCGGTCCGCGATATGTCCCCGGCCCGGGTCGAGCGTCACGCCCTGAGTCCGCTGCCGGACGGACATCGCGGTCGCATCCGCGGCGGCGCCCCGCGGCGACGAACCCCACGTCTGCAGCCACAGCAGACGACCCGCGAGCAGGGCGATGCCGAGACACATCGCGAGTAACACATGAAACAATCGATGCAAGCGCATAGATCGGCGACCTCCAAGAAGGAAAGCTTGTGAACCTTACTTCTCAGTATACGCCCTGGGCTCTACGCGCAAACGCCGCCTCTGCATGCGCAGAGGCGGCGTCGCGGCATTCGGTTCGTTATAACCGGAACTTATTTAATGTATCGCTTAGGCGCTTCGATACGTCCTCGAGGCGTCCGGCCAATCCGACGAGAGAGTCGCCGACCTGCAACTGATCCGAGCTGAGGCTCGCCACTTCCTCGGACGTCGCCGACGATTCCTCGGCGACGGCGCTGACGCTCGACATCGCGTCGGACAGCGTCCGCTGCGTCGTCTCGAGCTGCTGCACCGCGTCGGATACCGCGTCGAGCTGCGCCGTAAACTCCGCCATTCGGTCGTTCACCGACAAGAAAATTTCGTTCGACTGCTTCACCGAAGCGATCTGATCTTGGAACAGCGGATACGCCCTTCCCATTAAGCCGACCGTCTCTTCGATCTCGGAGCGGATCCGATCCGTAATCGTGCCCACCGTCTCGATCGACTGCTTCGATTGATCCGCCAGTTTGCGAATTTCATCGGCGACGACCATGAAGCCCTTGCCCGCCTCGCCGGCGCGCGCCGCTTCGATCGTCGCGTTCAGCGACAGGATGTTCGTCTGCTTCGTAATATTGTTGAGCAGCACGAGAATATCCCGAATCGAAGCCGTGCTCTTCTGCAGTTCCTCCACCTTGCTCACCATCGACACCGTCAGCTGCTCGGTTTCCGACGTCTTCTCGCTAAGTTCCTGCATATACTCGGCGCCTTGGCGGGACGACTGGCGAATGTCCGCCGCGGCCGCCGCCATCTGCTCGTTCGCCGCGACGGTGCTCGCCATCTTGTTGCCCATTACGTTCGTCACGTCCGTCACCTTCTCGGCCTCTTCCGCCACGTTGGAGGCGCCGATAGCGATCTGCTCGGTCGCTATCGCGATTTCCTTCGCGGACGTCGCCGTCCGACGCGACGCTTCGCCCAGCTCTTCGGCGGTATTCATGACCTCGCGGACGGATGCATGGGAATCCTCGACGAGCCGTCGAATGTTGGCAAGCATCTCGTTGAAGCCCGTCGCAAGCGTTCCGATCTCGTCCTTGCGCTTGGCATACGGCGACTGCACCGACAAGTCGCCGCCTTCCGCCTGCTTCATCAGCGCGCTCATGCGGCGCAGCGGGGTGCCGATTTGCTGCGCGACCATCCAGCCAATGATGACCGCGGCGATGATGCCGGCGATCAGCATCCCGATCGTGACGTTGAAGATCGTCTGCGTACCGGCGACGAGAGGCGCGTACGGTTGCACCCCGACCAATCGCCAGCCGCTCTGGAGCATGCTGTGCGCGATCAGCGTCTCTTCCCCGTCGATCGTCAGCTTCTCCGCGCCGTTGTTGCCGGAGAGCGAAGTGGCGAACGGCGTACCGATCTCGGATTGGTTGTCCGACGACACGATATTGCCCGCAGCGTCCAAGACGTACATGTGGCCGCCCTCGCCTAATGCGCCGCCCACGATTTGCTGCAGCCGTTCTTCCCGCAGCTCCATTAAATACACATAGCTCGCATTGAACGTGCCCTGATCCTTAATGATGCGCGCATATCCGAATGCCGGAGTCGAGAGCGCGCCCGACGGCCCCTTCTCGGAGGACGAAAGCCAGATGCCTCTGCCGTCTTGTTCGATAGCCTGTTGCACCCATGGCGCATCGGCAAGTTCGCCTACGACGCCGCCGCCGCCGATCGACAGCGTAGGGAGTACGTCGTCCGTCGACAACAGATGGACGGAAGCGATCGAGCTGTCCGAGAACGTGTATGTATTCAACCGAGTTTCCAATTCCCGACGGATCTCGAGCTGGCCCATGATGTCGTCCGGATAGAGACGATACGCCGTCGCCAAGTCGTTGATCTCCGGCAGCAGCATGATCTCGAGCGACGTGTCCTCGTACTGCTGAAGGACGATCTGCAGCTTCTCCGCGGCCTCCATAACCGTGAGCCTCTTCGCTTCCTCGACCTGCGTCTCGATCAACTGCCGAGAACGATCGTAGGATAAATACCCTACGCTGGAGACGGACACGACGATCACGAGGAAAAAATAAAGAAACAGTCGCACGCCGATCGAACGCGACGGACTCAAGCGCAGTTCCAAGCGCTCCGGCTTCTCGATACGCTCCCTATCTTTCGTCTTGCTCTTCGCAAGGAATTGTAATATTTTCGGCCGGTTCTTCATTTATTCCACCCTTTCGGAGTATGCCGAAGGTCACCCTTTCGGCTCGTGTCGACTATATTCGACACACCCCGCCGGAAACCCTCCCATCCAAAAAAAATTGTAAATTCCCATTAAAAAACCAAGCTTCTCCTAAGGGAAGAAGCTTGGCTGCCTTCAATCAGCTCGCTTTGCTTTTCTTTATATTCTGTAGATGCTCCTCGTACGTTTTGCCGAAATAATGCTCGCCGGTGCCGTCCTTCTTGGTGACGTAGAACAAATACTCCGACGCTTCCGGATACAGCGCGGCCTCGATCGAGGCGAGCCCCGGACTCGCGATCGGACCGGGCGGGAGGCCTGCGTTCAAATACGTATTATAAGGGCTTTCGACCTGCAGGTCCTTCTCGAGCAGGCGCTCCTTCTGTTCGTCGAACAAATATTGCACCGTCGCGTCGATCTGCAGCGGCATCTTCGCCTCGAGGCGGTTATAGATGACGCCCGCCACGAGCGCGCGCTCGGCATCCGCGACGACCTCCCGCTCGACGAGCGAGGCGATCGTCAACAGTTCGTGGAAGGTAACGCCGTTCTTCTCGAGCTGCGCTTCCCAGCCCTCGGGCAGCGTCGATAACTTCTTGTCCAGCTCCTGCGCGATCCGCTTCAGCGCGTCGTATGCCGTAACGTCCTTCGGAAACTCGTACGTCTCCGGAAATAAGTAGCCTTCCATCGGGAAGCGATACTGATCGCCGTTCGGAATTTGCGCCGCCCGCATCGGCTGATCGCCGGACGAATCGACGGCGAATTGCGCCGGATCGTTCAAGACCTCGAGCAGCGACTCCTCCGAGAAGCCGGCTTCGACAAGGGCCGCGATCGCCTGCCGCACCGTATAGCCTTCGGGGATCGTCACCCGAATCGTCTCTTCCTTGACGGTGTCCCCTGCGTTCAGCCGCGCGATAATGTCCTGGATATCGGTGCCCGGCGTCATCGCGTACGTGCCCGCTTGGAAGCCGGTGCCGATATTCTTGTATTTCAAATAAGCCGAGAAGATAAGTGCGTTGCGGATTAACCCGTTTTCTTCCAAAATATTCGCGATTTCCGCCGACGACGTACCCGCCGGAATCGTGAATTCGATCTCCTGCGCCGCCGCAGCGGGCTTTAGCTGCTCCAAGACGTAATACCCGAGCCCCGCCGCCGCCCCCGCCGCGACGACGACAAGAAGCAGTATAATTTTCAATGCCTTCCACATAGGTTTGCTTGTCCCCCCGGAAAACAGGAAAAAGAGCGACGGATCCGTCGCTCAACGTTCCTTCTTTCTATTCTTTGGAAAACGAAACCGTCATCTCGTCGACAAGCTCGGAGACGTTCTCCCATTCCTCGTCGTCCTCGATCGTCTCGATCTCGAACTCGCCTTCGCCGGCCGGCGTCACGCGGAATACCGACGTTTCGTCGTCGTCCGCGTCCGCGTCTTCGGGCCGGAGCACGACGTACGAGCGCCCCGCCACATCGAATTCCATGACGATCTTCTGTACGCGCTCGCCTTCCGCGTCGTCGTCCTCGAACAGGACGATTTCTTCGCCGTACGTCTCCCGCAGCCGATTGGCGCGGACGACGTTAGCGACCGTATATTCGGACATGGTTGCCTCCTAAGATTCTGCGCCTTCCATTTCCTCAAGCAGCGTATTGAACGTCTCTTCGACCAAGTTCCATTCCTCTTCGTCGTCGATCGTGTACAGCTTCAACTCGTCGCCTTCCTCTTCGTAACGGAACGCGTACACCTCGTCGGTGTCCTCCTCGCCGCCTTCGAGCGGAACGACCATCATGTACTTATGATCCGAACCGTCGACCTCGAACTTCATAATGACCTCGAACTCTTCTTCGTTGCCTTCCTCGTCCGGAATATAAATGATTTCCGGCTCGAGCGCCTCGGCTTCGTCATGCTCGTGCTTATGATCTGCCATTCCAGTCACCTCTTCAGCGTTATTTTTTTCGGAACCGGGCGCACCTCATTAGCGTTTCCGGGAATCCATGTAATTTTGCAAGATGAGCGCCGCAGCCATCTTATCGATAACTTCCTTGCGCTTCTTCCGGCTGACGTCCGCTTCGATCAACGTCCGCTGCGCGGACATCGTCGTCAGCCGTTCGTCCCACAGCTTGACGGGCAGGCCCGTCTTCTCGCCGAGCGACCGCGCGAATTGTTCGGCGATCTCGCCGCGCGGACCGATCGTGCCGTTCATGTTCTTCGGCAGACCGACGACGAACTCCGTGACGCCGTATTCGCCCGCCAGCTTTCCAATGTCGTTCAGCACCCGGTCGTCTCCGGAATTGCGCAGCGTGGCGACGCCTTGCGCCGTGAGAAACAGTTCGTCGCTGACGGCGACGCCGATCTGGCGGTCGCCGTAGTCGATGCCCATGATCCGCATCAACGGTGATGCGCGACGTAAAACCGAACGAGCTCTTCGATGAGTTCGTCGCGTTCCCGCTTTCGGATGAGACTCCGCGCGTTGTCGTGACGCGGTATATACGCCGGGTCGCCGGATAATAAATACCCTACGATTTGGTTGATCGGGTTGTACCCTTTCTCCTGGAGCGCGTCGTAGACGGCGAGCAGCACTTCTTGCGCCGACGCCTCTGTCGCGTCGGGTTGGCGTTCGTACTTCATCGTTTTGTCCATGGAATTCATACCGGCACCCCCGTTTGCAATTGGAATTATTTATTATATTCTGTACGCGAAGCGGAAATCCTTTTTCGACAAGCTCTACGATTGCAATTGTTTTGCCAGCAGGTCCTCCGCCGACTTCAGCGCGTCCGGCAGTTTCGATGCGTCCTTCCCGCCGGCCTGCGCCATATCGGGGCGTCCGCCGCCGCCGCCGCCGCAAATCGCCGCGGCCTCCTTCACGATCGCGCCTGCCGAGAAGCCGCGCTTCACCAAGTCGGTCGTGACGGCCGCGACGAAGTTCACCTTGCCGTCGATCGCGGAGCCGAGCAGGACGACGACGGAGCCGAGCTTCGCCTTCATCGTGTCGGCGATGCCGCGCAGCGTATCCATATCCGCGCCGTTCACCGCGGCCGCGAGCAGCGGCACGTCGCCGACGCGGCGGACCTCCTTCTCGAGGCTGCCCGCTTCGAGCGAGCCGATCTTGCCGCGAAGCGCGTCGATTTCCTTCTGCGCGTCGCGCAGCTGGCCTTGGAGCGCTTCGATGCGCTTCGGCAGCTCCGCCGGGCTCGACTTCACGAGCGCCGCGCCGTCGCGCAGCAGCTGCAGCTGGCTGTCGAGGTACAGGTACGCGCCTTTGCCGGTTACGGCTTCGATGCGCCGAATGCCGGACCCGATGCCGCTCTCGCTGACGATCTTGAACAGTCCGATCTGCGACGTGCTCTCGACGTGGCAGCCGCCGCACAGCTCGATGCTGTAGTCGCCGACTTGCACGACGCGAACGACGTCGCCGTACTTCTCGCCGAACAGCGCCATCGCGCCCATCGCCTTAGCAATCGCGATCGGCTTCTGCTCGATGACGAGCGCCGTGCCCTTCCAGATCTGCTCGTTCACCTTACGCTCGATGACCGCGAGTTCTTCCGCCGTCACCGCCGCGATGTGCGAGAAGTCGAATCGGAGACGATCCGGCTGCACGAGCGAGCCCGCTTGGTTGACGTGTTCGCCAAGCACTTCTTTCAGCGCTTTATGAAGCAGATGCGTCGCGGTATGGTTTTTGATCGTCGCTTCGCGCTCCGCGCTCGAGACGGCCGCTTGCAGCTCGTCGCCGACGCGAAGCACGCCGCGGTCGATCGTCGCGATGTGGACGTGCTGTCCGTGCGGCGCCTTCGACACCTCTTCGACGGAGACGGAGACGTCCTTGCCGGTCAGCGTACCTTTATCCGCCACTTGTCCCCCGCTCTCCGCGTAGAACGGCGTGCGGTCGAGCAAGACGGCGACCTTCTCGCCGGCGCCGGCCATGTCGACCAGCTCGTCGCCTTGGACGATTCCGATCACTTTAGCAGACGTTACCAAGTCAGTATATCCAACAAACTCGCTTTTAACCGTGAAGTCGGCGAGGGCGCCGCCCTGCACCTTCATGCTGCCGGTCTCTTGGCGAGCCGCCCGCGCGCGCTGGCGCTGTCCGTCCATCGCGCGATCGAAGCCCTCGCGGTCGACGCCTAAGCCTTGCTCCGCGGCGAAGTCTTCCGTAAGGTCGAACGGGAAGCCGTACGTGTCGTACAGCTTGAACGCTTCCGCGCCGTCGAGCGTCCCCCGGCCGACGGACTTCGCGGCCTCGACGAGCGTCGTGAGGATCGAGAGGCCTTCCGTTAACGTCTCATGGAAGCGTTCCTCTTCCATGCGGATCACCTTTTCGATAAACTCGCGCTTCTCGACGACTTCCGTGTAATACATGCCCATTACGTCGCCGACGACCTTCGTCAGACGGTACATGAACGGCTTCTCGACGCCGAGCGTCGCCTTGCCGTAACGGACCGCGCGCCGGAGCAGACGGCGGATGACGTAGCCGCGGCCTTCGTTGCCCGGCAGCACGCCGTCGCCGACGGAAAACACGACCGTGCGGATATGGTCCGCGACGACCTTCAGCGCCACGTCGGTGTCTTTGTTCTCGCCGTACTTCACGCCGGCGATTTCGCACGTCGCGTCGATGATCGGACGGAACAGATCCGTGTCGAAGTTCGAGTCGACGTCTTGCAGAATCGATGCGAACCGCTCGAGGCCGGCGCCGGTATCGATGTTTTTGTTCGGCAGCGGCGTGTAGGAGCCGTCCTTGTTATGGTTGAACTGCGAGAAGACGAGGTTCCATACTTCGAGGAAGCGCTCGTTTTCCCCCCCGGGCACGCATTCCGGATCGGACAGATCGCCGTACTTCTCGCCGCGATCGTAGAAAATCTCGGTGCACGGACCGCACGGGCCTTCGCCGATGTCCCAGAAGTTGTCCTCGAGCTTGTAGATGCGCTCGGCCGGGATGCCCATCTTCTCGTTCCAGATGCGGAACGCCTCGTCGTCTTCAGGATGGATCGTGACCGACAGGCGGTCCTTGTCGAACCCGATCCACTCGGGCGACGTGAGGAATTCCCACGCCCATGCGATCGTCTCTTCTTTAAAGTAGTCGCCGATCGAGAAGTTGCCGAGCATCTCGAAGAACGTGTGGTGGCGGCGCGTCTTGCCGACGTTCTCGATGTCGTTCGTGCGGATGCACTTCTGCGCGTTCGCGATGCGCGGGTTTTCCGGTACGACGCGTCCGTCGAAGTAAGCTTTCAGCGGCGCCATGCCCGCATTGATCCACAGCAGCGTCGGATCGTTGTGCGGCACGAGCGGTGCGCTCGGCTCGATCCGGTGCCCTTTGCTCTCGAAAAATTGCAGCCATTTGCTTCGAATTTCGCTTGCTTTCATGACGTACACCCTCCGATTGGTTTAGGAATGCAACAAAAAATCGCCCCTGAATTCAGGGACGATAATGTTCGTTATCGCGGTACCACCCTGGTTGATCCCGTCGGCTCGCGTCGTCGGCCTCTGGCGCCGCCGCCGCTGCCCTGCGCTTCGCGCACGGGAAACCCTCGCATGAGAGGATAACGGCTCTCGCCCGGCGAAGTTCGTTCGCGCTCCGAAATTAGCGTTCGGCCGTCCGCCCTGTCCGGCAGGCTCTCTCAGCCGGCGCGCCGCGCTGATGCGGCGTCCGGAGCCTGTTCTCTGATCCGCGGCGAGGCGGCGTACTCGATTTCATCGTCGGTTTCGACATATGTTGGATAAATTATAGCGTCTCGCCTCGAGAAAAGTCAATTCCTGCGCGCGACGCACGCGATGAATGTCCTGCATTATACTTCCATCCGCCCCGCTTGACAAAGCGAATCGCGCTATAGTAAATTATAAGCATCCCTTTGATAATGATTTTCATTATCCCTGATTTCGAAACCTATAGTTGCAAACCTCGCAAAAACCCCCGAAGCCGTTCGCGGCTTCGGGGGTTTTTGCGTTGCGAACACTAGGACGATAAACGAGGGCCCCCCGTAAAGCTCCGGCAGTAAGTGGTCGCGGCGGGGGCAGACGGAATACGACGGCTAGCTAAGGACAACCGGCGACGTTGCTTGCGGCGGCTCCTATGGCGGGAAGGCGTCCGGCGCGACGGCAGTACGAGGCTTCCCCCTACGTCACCGGATTCTTATGCTTGTAATACAGCCGCACGTGGTGGAATATGACCTTCCCGACCGCGAACGTCGGCACCGCGAGGATGAGCCCGACGACGCCGCCCAGCTCCCCGCCGACGAGCAGCGCGAAGATAATCAAGAGCGGGTGCATGTGCAACGAGCGACCGACCACCTGAGGCGACACGATGTTGCTCTCGACGATCTGACAAGCCATGTTGACGACGACGACGAGCAGCATCATCTTCAATGAGACGGTAGACGCCACGACGAGCGCCGGCGCGGCCCCGATGAACGGACCGACGTACGGCACGATGTTGAACAAGGCGACGAGCGCCGCGAGCAGCAGCGGAAACGGGATGCCGATCAGCCAGTATCCGACATACGCCAACACGCCGATAATGACGCAGACGATGAGCTGCCCGCGGATGTAGTTGCCGAGCGCCTTGTCGATATCGGTGACGAGGCGGATCGTGCGC
This sequence comes from Paenibacillus sp., assembly GCA_031181325.1. GTDB lineage: Bacteria > Bacillota > Bacilli > Paenibacillales > YIM-B00363 > Paenibacillus_AE. The sequence continues at coordinate 174 of JAPSKX010000121.1, read as the reverse complement.
CGTTTATGGTTCGTGGGCACGAACGTGAGGACCGTCTTCTCGATGAGTTGGAAATCCTTCAACATATAGAACGCTAGGAATGGGATGATGAACGCCACGAACAGCGCGCCGACGGTCGCCCCGAGCCGCCCGATCAGGTCGCCGATCGACGCCGCGAGCTGCTGCTCCGCTTGG
>JAPSKX010000120.1 GCA_031181325.1 Paenibacillus sp. | reverse complement strand
GAGGCGTATACCGGCAACCTGGTGTCGCAGCCGACGGTTCCCGCCAAGGAAGGCTTCGAGGTCACGGCGGAAGCGCCGTCCTTCGTCGACGTATACGACGCGATGGAGAACGCGCCGGAAGAGACGGCTTGGGCGACGCCTCCCAGCGTCGTCGCGCCCGAGACGATCGTCGACGTGAAGGCGTTCGGCGCGAAGGGCGACGACACCGGCAACGATCTCCAAGCGTTCTACGACGCGCTGGAGGCGATCCCGGCGACCGGCGGCGTGCTGTACGTGCCGGCCGGCACGTACAACCTGGAGCCGATCGCGGAACGCTCGACGTTCCCGTTCACGGCGGTTCGGCATCACCTGCTTATTTCCGGTCGCGCCGATATCGAGCTCCGGGGCGATGGGGAAAGCTCCGTCTTACGCTTCCGGTCCGAGGATCACCAGGGGATTCGGATCTTGGATTCGAGCAACGTGAAGGTATCCGGTCTCCGCTTGGAGCTGGCCGACCCGCCGACGCAACGCCATAATCGGGCGCTGCTCGACGTATCCGCAAGCACGGGGGTCGAGATCGACGGCGTTCGACTGGTCGACTCGGGCGGTCCGGGGCTGCTCGTGGATGCATCGACGGGCGTCGTCGTACGGAACAGCCGCGTAGACGGCGCCGGCACGGCCGGCATCGAAATCGTCGGCAGTCGGCAGGTGTTCGTGGAAGGGTCGACGATCGCCGGCTCCCGGGACAGCGGCATTCACGTGAACAAGCTCGGCGCGATCGCGCGCGAGCCGCAATACATTCGATTGCAGGGCAATCGCATCGAAGGCTCCCGCGACCATGCGGGCATCTCGATCGCGAGCGGAAATCATATCGACATCGCGAACAACGAGATCTCGGATACGCATATGGCAGGGGTCCTGCTCTACTACACGAGCGAAGCGTATTATCACGAAAAGGTTCGGGTCGTCGGCAATACGTTGACGAATACGAACAGCGGTCCGCTTACGTACCACTACGGAGCGATCACGGCGCTGCAGAGCGCCAAGGGCGACCTGGAGGTGTCCGGCAATACGATTCGGGGGACGCCGTACGCGGGCTTCGCGGTGGACCGCAGCACGTTAACGAAGCTGCAGCTAGGGAGAAACCTGTATGAAGACGTAGGCGGAGAAGCGGTGCTCTTGTGCCCGCCGAACGCGCAGAATCAAGCCTGTTCGATCGCTTCGTTCGTCGATCTCGATCGGCTCGCGAACGTGAACGCGGCGACGCCGAAGCTCGTCGCGCCGAACGATTGGGAACGGTGGGCGATCGAGGTGGAGATCGAGAACATTAGCGGCGGCGCGATCGAAGGCGAGGTCGTCGTAACCGAGCCGTTCGTCTCGGCGCCGGCTCCCTTCGCGGCGGCGGCCGGCGAAACCGTGCGGGCGACCGTCGAAGTGCCGAAGGAAGCCTTGTCCCCGACGCACGCCGTGCCGCTGCGCATCGAGGCGCGGCTCGCCGACGGCTCGACGGTTCCCGCCCAGGCGGTCGCGAACTTCTTGGCCGCGGCGAAGGCGGCGGCGCCGCCGGTCCTCGACGGCAGCCTCGAGGAGTGGAGCGACGCGATGACGTTCCGACTGGAGCAGGAGAGTCAGTATAAGAAGGTAAGCGGGGGCTCGACGCCGTGGGGCGGCATCGACGATCTGAGCGCGACCGGCGCCGTCCTGTGGGACGACGACCACCTCTATCTCGCCGCGACCGTTCGCGACGACGTCCATCGCCAAGGGCAGACGGACGGCGCGGCTTGGATGGGCGACGGCATCCAATTCATGATCGACCCGGCGCGGCGGGACGGCCCCGGCAGCGCGGGCTACAGCGAATTGTTGTTTGCGCTGGCCGATACGGGCGAGATCGTGAAGTGGCGTTGGGCGTCGGTGTCCGGACGTCCGGTCGGCGCGCTGGCGAACAGCGAGGCGGCGATCGCGCGGGCTGGCGATACGACGACCTACGAGCTTCGCATCCCGTGGTCGGAGCTGCTTCCGGCGGGCGAAGCGGCGCCGGATGCGTTGATCGGCTTCTCGTTCCTGGTCAACGACGACGACGGTCCCGGGCGGCACGGCTGGCTGGAATACATGAGCGGGATCGGCAGCGGGAAAAATCCGGCGTTGTTCGGCGACCTGACGCTCGCGTCCGAGCCGCCGGCGAGCCTCGAGCGCCTTCGCGACAAGCTTGAAGCGTACGCGGATGCGGGCGAGCTCGATCGGCCGCTGCTGACGCAGCTGCGGCATCGGACGGACTCGGCGGAGGGGCATTTCGAGAAGGGACGCTACGATCAAGCCGCCAAGCATCTGGAGGATTTCATGAAGCACTTGGAACGGCCGTCCCAGGGCGTCTCGCTCGCTCCGCGGGCGAAGGCGGACCTGAGGCGAACGGCGGAGACGCTGATCGCGTTGTGGCGGAGCCTGAGCGACTAAAGAAGCGACGCCCCGCGCCGGCAACGGCGGGGGCGTCGTCCATTTTCCCCGACGGATTCGGTGAATATTCAAGATGTGCGAGTTGCGCAAGAACTGTTATACCGGATCGGAGGCGCGGATGCCGCACGGCGTCGCAACCGTTGTTATCGCGAGCAAAACTTGAGAGTTGTCGTCGGCCTTCCGCTTCGTTAGATTGGGGCTGTGCACGTAACGCTAGAGCGGTGCGAAAGGGAGTGTGGTCCGTGTTTTACGATGCGTCGACGCTGGCCGCGTTGAACGGCAAGATCGAATCGCTGCCGGCGGTTCGCGAGGGATGGGAACGGTTCGCCGCGAGAATGCGGACGCTCGACGAAGAGGCGATCGCGGCGTACGAGAGGCGGCTTGCGACGCTGCGCGAACGAGCGAGGGAGCTTGGCGGGAATAAGCGGTTTACGTTGGGGAATTTCGCGAGGGAGCTCTCGAGAGAGGCGCATCGCCTTGCGTTTTACTTCCGGATGACGTCGGAGCCTCGGGCGGCGGACGGCGCGCGTCGATTGCTGCTTTCGATCTGCGAGGAAGAAGCCTGGCTCTACCAAGTCGGCGGCGGCCGGAAGTCGGATTTATGGACGGCGGATATGGGCGTGAACGCTTCGCTTGCCTTCGACGCGCTCCGTTCCGTCTTGTCCGAGGCGGAGCGGGAGTCGATCTCCGCCTGCTTGCGGGAGAAGGCGTTCATGCCGCTGTACGATGACTGGCTGCACCCGGTCAAGCGCATTCACGCGCTGGATACGATGGGTCACAACTGGTGGAGCGTATGCGCGGCGGGAGCGGGCGTCGTCCTGCTGGCGATCGGGGACGACCGGGAGGAGAGCGACGCGTACCTGCACGCCGTCGTCGAAGGGTTGAAGGAATGGTTCGCCTACCCGGGCAACGTGCTGCAGAACAAGAAGGGCAACTTCGGCGCCGGCGGCGATTATATCGAGACGATGAGTTATCTCGACTACGCGCTCAGCAACGTCGTCGTCTTCGAGTCGTTCTACCGCCGGCGAACCGGCGACGACGGACTGCTGCGGGGCGTGCCGGCGCTCGAGGGCGTGCCCGACGCGTATATCGCTACCGTATATCGATCCGAGGACGGCATGAAGACGCTGGGCTTCGGGGATGTCGGCGATCGAGACGGATGCACGTTCGTCTGGCTGCGGCTGGGCGAGCTGCTGCGGAGGGGCGAGATGCTCGCGTTCTTCCATGCTTTCAAGCCCGCCCCGGACGGACCGCTGGAGTTGTTGTATTACCCGTCGGACTTGCCGTCGCAGCCGTTCCCCGCAGGAGACCGGACGTCGGTGCTGGAGCATTCCGGGTATGCGGTGCTTCGGTCGGTGCGGGAAGGACGCGAGACGGTGTTCGCGATCAAGACGGGGGAGAGCTGGAATCATAACCATCTCGACGTGGGCACGTTCCAGCTGATCAGCGGCGGCAAGGAGTTCATCGTCGACTCCGGGTATTGCGTCTACTCGAAGCCGTTATACAACAGCTACTACCGACAGTCCCGGGCGCATAACGTCGTCCTGCTGGACGGCGAGGGACAGCCGCCGGAGATGATCGAATTCGGCACGAAGTTCGAAGGCAGCATTCCCGTCGCGCTGGAGTCTCCGGGGTATCGGTACGTGCTGGCGGATTGCACCGGGCCTTATATGCATCTCTATCATCGATTCTACCGACATGTGATCTTCGCGGACCGGTTCTTCGTTCTTGTGGACGATCTGCACGCGAATCGGGACGGGGCGTTCGAATGGCTGCTGCATTACGACGGGACGATGTCACGGGACGGCGATACGGTCCGGATCGCGAACGGCGGGGAGACGCTCGAGCTCCGGCAGTTGTACCCCGATCGGAAGACATACGCGACCGAGCAGGGCTATCTGAGCTCCTTCCATCGGAGCAGCGGCAAGGAGGACGAATTCCCCGAGGCGGAGTATCTGTCCGTGCGCGTCGCTGGCGCCGCGGACCGGCGGATCAAGTTCATCAATCTCTTCATGCTTCCGGGCGAGGACGGCGCGCGCTTCGACGTCGAGAAGTTCGGCGACGAGCGGGTGCACGCCTTCCGCGTCCGCGAGCCGGAGGGGGGCGCGACCTCCTTCTATTGCAACACGCTGGCGGACGGCCGCGTCATGCACGAGAATTCGCATATCGCCTTCGAGCGGATCGAGACGGACGCGTTCCTCGCGACGATCGCCGTCGACGAAGCGGGCCGCTTGCAGCGCGTCAGTCTGCATAACGGGAGCTACGTGAAGGTGGACGGGGTGTGCCTGTTCAGCTCGCTGCTGAAATGCGACGCGACGCTGGACTACCGGGACGGGCTCGAGGTGCGGACGTTCGCGACCGCGGCCGCATGGTGTTACGTCCGGTGCGACGGCGAAGCGACGGCAGACGACGTTCGGTACGACCCGAACGTCGGGATGTACAAGAAGCGGGTCGAGGCGGGCGTCAGCCGATTCCGGCTGTAAGTATACTGCCGCAATACGAATAAGGAGGCGTACGGCGCGATGGAAGAGTTGGTTTGGAAGGCGCTTCGGGATGCCGTCGCGAAGACAAAGCGGAATGCGCTCCGGCACGGCGATCGCTTTCCGTACATTACGGAGGAGAAGCGCTACGATTGGCGCGACGCCAACAACGAATGGATCGAGGGCTTCTATGCCGGCTTGGCGTGGCTCGGGTACGAGTTCGAAGGAGACGCGGCGCTCGGCGACGCGGCTCGGCGCTTGACCGCGCGGCTCGTCGACCGCATGGAGGCGCGTCAGGCGATGGGGCATCACGATATCGGGTTTCTGTATTCGCTGTCGACGAAGGCGGAATGGATCGTCGACGGCGCGGAAGCGGCGCGCGACCGTACCGTGCAGGCCGCGGACGTGCTGATGGAGCGTTGGCGTCCGGCAGGGCGGTATTTGCAGGCTTGGGGGGAGGAGGGGCATGCGGAGCACGGCGGCCGCATCATTATCGATTGCCTGATGAATTTGCCGCTCCTCTTCTGGGCCTCGGAGACGACGGGGGAGCCGTCGTACCGCGAGGCGGCGGAAGCGCAGGCGGCGCGCTCGCTGAAGTATCTGATGCGCGGCGACGGCTCCTCGTATCACACGTTCCGCTTCGAGCCGAAGACGGGCGAGCCGATCCGCGGCGAGACGCATCAGGGTTACCGCGACGGCTCGACATGGGCGCGCGGGCAAGCCTGGGCGGTCTACGGCTTCGCGCTCGTCTATCGGTATACGGGGGAGCGGCGGTATCTGGACGCGGCCGTGCGGGCGGCGGCGTATTTCCTCTCGCGGCTGCCGGAGGACGGCGTCGCGCACTGGGATTTCGACGCTCCCAAGCACGGACTGGACCACCGCGACAGCTCCGCCTCGGCGATCGCGCTCTGCGGACTACTGGAAATCGGGCTTCTGCTCGAGGAGAGCGCCCCGGAGCGAGACGCGTTCCGCCACGCGAGCGAGCGAATGCTGCGCGCGCTGATCGAATCGTATTCGACGCTGGACGATCCCGACGCCGAAGGGCTGCTGCGGCATGGCGCCTACAACGTTCTGGCCGGCAAGGGGCCGGACGATTACATGATCTGGGGCGACTATTTCTACGTCGAGGCGCTGATGCGCGTCGCGAAGGGCGTCAACGGCTACTGGTACGAGCGGAAGCGGGAAGCGTAGGAGCGCCGAGCCGCGAATGAGATTTCTCCGCAAACCAGGTCCCGACCGTATGGATCGGGGCCTGGTTTGCGTCCGTGCGAATGGGAGATCATTCCGCGAAATCGCGCGGAAGCCGGGTTTCGCGGATCGCGGCAGGGTCGCTCACCGCGACGGCCCACTGTCTGCCCTCCGTCAGCTCGACCAGGCTTAAGTCGTACCCGTGTCCGGCGCCGGTATCGATGCCGAGCTTGCCTTCGCCGAACCATAACGCTCCGGGGGACACGCCGAAGCGGAACGTGGACGTATGGCCGAACACCACCGTGCGGCCGCGAAGCGGGGCGGAGCCGTGGAACGGCTCGCGAATCGTCGTGATGTCTTCGGCATCCTGTTCCGCGAGCGGAACGCCCGGGCGCAGCCCTGCGTGGACGAACAGGAAGCGGCCGCATTCGGCCCACAGCGGCAAGCGGGCGATCCATTCGAGGGTGCGACGCGCCTCGGACGGGTCGGGGAAGAGTCCGTCGGCCGCGCCGCCGAGCCACTTCCGTTCGTTGTTTCCTTGCAAGGCGACCGCGCCGCCGGCGCACAGCCGTTCGACGATCGCGAGCGTGCCCAGGGAATCGGGTCCTTTGTTCACATAGTCGCCTAACAAATATAATCGGTCCGTTCGAGGGCGATACCCGGAATGCTCGAGCAGCCGTTGCAGCAAGTGGCCGTAGCCGTGAATATCCGAAATCGCGAACACTCTACCCATGCGCGTCGGAATTCGGAACGTCGTACAGCATCGTGCTGTCCGGGGGGAAGAACACGCTGGCCCGACGCCCCGACTCCACCCTCCCGTCATGAAACAAATGCAGCTTCTGGCCGTCGGACGTCTCGGCGACGATCCGCCAACGATCGCCCTCGTAGATCGATTGCGCGACGGTCACCGCCAGGCTGTTCGTCTTCTCCGCATCCGGATCCATCCGCAGCGCCAGCGATTCCGGACGCGTCATCGCGACGGCCGGCCCCGCCGATCCGGCCGTCATTCGGCGGCCTCCGACCGCGCCGTCTCCCGCGACGATCGTACCGCCCCCGTCCGAGAACCTGCACGTTAAGCGATTATGGTACCCCATCAGCTGCGCGACCCACGGACTGGCCGGGCGCTCGAACAGATCTTGAGGACGTCCCAGTTGGTCGATGCCGCCGTCGCGTAAAATCAGAATGCGATCGGCGATCGTGAACGCCTCCATCCGGTCATGGGTGACGTACAGCGCGGCCGTGGACAGCGTCTCGAGCAGAGCGGCCAACTCGCCTCGCATGTCGGTCCTGAGCTTTACGTCGAGGTTCGACAGCGGCTCGTCCATGAGCAGCAGCTTCGGCTCCGTCGCCAGCGCGCGGGCGATGCCGACGCGCTGCTGCTGGCCGCCCGACAATTGCGCCGGCGCCCGATCGAGCAGGCCGTCCAAGCGAAGCAACGCCTGCAGCGTCTCCAGCCTGCGCTGCATATCTGCGCGAGCGACGTTCCGGCGCTTCATGCCGTATTCGATGTTTTGCCGGACGGTCATATGCGGCCACAGCGCATAATCTTGAAACACCATATTGATCGGTCGGCGCTCCGGAGGAACGTAGTGCCCCCCCTTCTCCACCGTAATCCCGTTCATCGCGATCTCGCCCGCTTCGATCCGAATCAAGCCGGCCACCATGTGCAGCAACGTCGACTTGCCGCAGCCGGAGGGGCCGAGAATGCAAATTCGCTCCCCCTCCGCCACTTCGAACGTGATCGGTCGCAACACTTGTTGGGCGCCGTACGATTTAGCGACGCCCTTGATTTCCAGAATCCGATTCACCGCGCTTCTCCTCCCGTATCCCGTCGATCCATTCGTTGAAATGCGAAGCGTCCGGCGGCCTGCAGCGCGACGATCAAGAGCAGCACGACGGCGCAGCTGACGACGGTCGCGGCCGTGGCATAGCCGTAACGCGAAAATTCGAACGCCCGGTCGATGACCAACGGCATGAGGGCGTAGTTGGCCGGCTTCAACATGGAGGCGAGCGCGAGATCGAAGACGCTGGTGCCGAACGCGGCGAGCGCCGCGAGCAGCAGCGACTGCCGCACCAACGGCAAAATAATATGCAGCATCCGGCCCAATACGCCAGCTCCTTGAATCGCGGCCGCCTTCAGCATCGTGGGCGACAAGTTGCCGAAGGCGCCGAGCTGCACCCGAACGGCGTACGGAATCGCCCCCGCGATGCCGGCGACGACGAGCAGCGCCGGCGTTCCGTACAGATGCAGTCCGATCGGCTCGAGCCACTTCTGATTCCAAATAAAAATATAGCCGATGCCGAGCACGACGCCCGGCACCGCGAGCGAGACGATCGAAAACAGCTGCAGCGCCTGACGGAAGCGGGATTCGGTGAAGCACAGCACGTACGCCGTGACGAAGCCGATCGCCATGCTGAACGCTGCCGCGAACGCCGAGATGACCAAGGAATGCGACATGCCTTCGACGAAGCTCAGAAGGTGATGATCGCCGTCCGCCGTCCGCCCGGTCAACAAGTCCCGGTAATGATCGAGCGTGAAGTTGCCGGCGGCGAAGCCCCCGCCGGTCTTGCGGAGCACCGACACGACGGCGCTCGTGCCGAGAGGGATGCCGAGAGAGACCAGCAGGAAGGCGAAGACGGCCGCATTGCACAGCCAGGCGAACGCCGGCTTCGTCCGGACCGCCTTAACCGCCCGGGCGTTCAGGAAGTCGGAGCGCGAGCGGCGCATCGCGTACAAGAGCACGCCCATCGCCAGCGCCAGGACGACGACAAGATAGAAGGCGAGCACGCCCGCCATATCGAACCGGACGGGCGATTGATAGATCGCCGAGTAGACGGAGTAGGTGAGCGTCGGAAACTTGTATACCGTCGCCAACGCCGCCGGCAAGCCGAAGTCGCCGACGGTATCCATGAATACCAGCGTCCAACCCGCCAAGTACGAGGGGCGGGACAGCGGCAGCTCGATCGTCCGCCAGGTCGCGAACGCCCCTGCGCCGTTCAAGCGCGCCGCATGCCCATACTGTCGAACGCTCCATTCCGTAGCCGCCAGAATCGCTAAGTAGGCGAGCGGAAACTTGCACAGCGCCATGACGAATACGAGCCCGGCCGGCTGGAAGACGAACGCCGGAACCCATGACCAGCCGAGCCAACGCGCGACGAGTCCGTCGGCGCTCGCGAACAGCACCCAACCTTGCGCGAGCATGAACGACGGCGCGATGAGCAGCAGCCACGCCGACAGGTCGAGCAGCCGTGCGGCCGCGAAATCCCAACGGGCGCGGATCGCGGCCAGCGCGCCGCCGATGACGGTGCCGAGCGTAGCGGCGCCGGCGGCCAGCGTCACCGAGTTCAGCAGCGACTGCCTCCATAGCGGGCGATGGAAGATTTCCCCGAGGAGGCGGAACCCGCCGAACTCCGCTTTCCCGAAGAAGAGTCCCGGGATGACGGCATTCAGCAGCACCGCCAGCAGCGGCAGGAAGATGAAAAGAAAGAGGAGGGCGGTGACCCCGCCTCCCCAACGCGCTTCCGAGGATTTCATTGCCATACTCCTAATTGATATTCTGATCGGCGAACCAAGTTTTGATCTCGACCTCGTGCTCCGACGCCCATTCCGCGGACGGCAGCAGGAACGTCGGATTCGGGTCCCGCTCGGCGCGGCTCGGCACGCCCTCCGCCAGCGGCGTGAAGAAGCTGTCGTTCGATTCGAGGGAGGTCAGCAGCGCTTGCGTCTCCGGCTTCATCATATATTCGACGAACGCCTTGGCGGCCGCCGGATTTTTCGTATGCTTGCTGATCGCGACGACGCGCAGGCTGCCCGGCGCCCCTTCTTCCGGCCAGACGACGCCGACCGGCTCCCCGGCCAGCTGCAGTCCGTACGCGTTGTGCTCCTGCAGCGCGGCGACATGAATCTCGCCGCTTAGCAAGGCGTTGCCGACCGGACCGTTCTTCGGGTAGACGTTCATGCCGTCCGCGAAGCGCTGCGTATAGATCCGCTTCGCTTCTTCGATCCCCCACTTGTCGAAGAAGGCGGATACGAGCGGATAAGCGGGCGCCGCCACGGCCGGGTCCGCATGGCCGACCGGACCGGCATAAGCGAAGAATTGCTCCCAGGTGCGCGGGGCGTCCGCCTCGGAGACCAAGTTGGTATTGTACGCGATCAACGCCGACGCATGAATGCCGATAGGGAAGTAGGCGCGGTCCTGCGGCACATACGAGAGCCCGAGCTCGGAAAGCGAAGCCATCGTTTCCGGTTCCCAGCCGGTCAAGAGGAAGTCGCGATCGGCCAAGCTGCGCACCGAGCCGTGTCCGTCCATCATCAGAACGTCCCATTGCGGATTGCCTTGCTCCGCCTCGATCTTCGCCAGCGCCTCGCCGCCGCCGTAATGAACCGCCTCGATCCGAAATCCGGTGTCTTCGGCGAACTTCGGCGCGATGAAATCCACGAAGTCGTTGCCGTATAAGTAAATCGTCTCGCCCGTATCCTCCGCCGTATCCTCCGCCGCCTCTTGCGCCGCCTCCTGCGCCGAGGCAGGCGCGGCGGCGCCGCCCGCGGTCGCTCCGTCCGCGCCGTTCGAGGCGCCTCCTCCGCAAGCCGTCAACAGCAGCAGAGCTGCGGCGGTCAGCGACGTCAACCGCGTTCTCATACCCATAGCCGTATACATGTGATTACACCCTCCGTTTACCTTCCTAGGAATGGCCTTCCATGTACAGCATAACGGAGCTTGTTTATCGCTTGATCAATGGAACGTTAACAGAAATTAAAATAATATCTATGAAATCAATGGTAGGATATATAGTATCTATGATCGAAGGCGGCGGAATCGATGAATTTGCAACAGCTAAGGGTTTTCGTGCTTACGGTGGAATTGCAGAAGCTATATTTAGTCGCGCAGCAGCTGGATGTGACGCAGCCGACGGTCACCTTCCATCTGAATAAGCTGCAGGAGGAGCTGGGGGTCGCTTTATTTCATACGAAGTCGTACCACGTCGTCAAACTGACGGAAGCGGGGAAAGCGTTCTACCATTACGCCGCCCAAATCACGGCGTTATCCGGCGAGGCGGGGGCATTGATGGAAATTCATCGCGGCGCGGCCGCCGGAAAGATCGCAATCGGCAGCACGCATACGCCGGCGACCTATATGCTGCCGCCGCTGCTGGGCCGGATGAAGCGACAGGAGCCCCGGCTATCGATCCTGCTGGACGTCCGCCCGGCTCCCGTCATCTTGGAGAAAATCAAGCGATATGAGCTGGATATCGGCATCGTCTCGCAGACGTCGTTCGACGACGCCGATCTGATCGCGTTGCCGCTCGTTCAGGACGATCTCGTCCTGATCTTCGCGCCGTCGCATCCGCTCGCCTCGCATCCGATCACGCCCGGCGCGTTGTCGGAGCACCCGTTCATCTGCCACGAGGTCGGCTCCATCAGCCGGAAGCTGATCGACAGCTGGGCGGAAGCGCAGGGGGTGAAGCTGAACGTCGCCATGGAGGTATCCGGGTCCGAAGCGTTGAAGTCGGCGGTACGGTGCGGCATCGGGTTCGGCATGATTTCCGAATCCGCGGTGCAGACCGATGCGGAAGAGGGGAAGCTGCTGGCGCGGCCGATTCCCGGCTGGAAGCCGGAGCGCTACATTTACGCGGTTCGGCACCGGAATAAGCTGGTGAGTCCGGCGATGGCGAGGTTCTGGGAGATGGCGGCCGCGGGCTTGCCTTCCCGCGGCGGAAGCTAGAGGCGCGATCGGCCAGAGCGCCTTGCCGCCGTCGCAGGGGTTAACGAACGGAACCGGCGGGCGCGCCGTCCGCGCCCGGAGCGCCGAGCATCTCCAGCAGCGTTCGGATCGGAGGGGTGAGCCACCGGTCGCGCTGACAGCAGGCGAAGACGAAGCGTTCGGATGCCAACTCGGGAATCGGAAGATGCCGCAGCTGCCCGCGTTCGGCTTCTTCGGCGATAGCCATGCGGGACAGGAAGGAGACGCCCATCCCCGCGCGAACCGCTCGTTTGATCGTCTCCAGCGAATCGGCCTCCAGCGCGACCCGCAGCTTCACGCCGTGGCGCTCCGCCCACTCCAAGGTCATCTGCCGCGTCGACGAATGGCTGTCGTGAAGAATGAAAGGAACCTCCGCCAGCTCGGAGGGCCGCACGGCCTCCCGATCCGAGAACGGATGGCCGGCGGGAATCGCCAGGACGAGGTCATCGGGACAGACGGGGATGATCTGCAGCGACGGGTCTTCGAACGCGGGAGAAGAGATCAGCCCGACGTCGATGCTATGCTCCGCCAGCATCGCAAGCACGGTCGGCGCGGGGTTCAGCTTCAATCGAACGGTGATGCCCGGATATCGATGGGACAGACGATCGACGATGTCGGGCAGCAGGTAGGCGCCGGGCACATAACTGGCTCCGATCGTCAGGGTGCCTCGCTCGAACGAGCGGTATTCCCCGAGCACGCGCTTCGCTTCCTGCGACAGCGCCAATATTTTCGTGGCGTAATGGAGCAGCGCGCGGCCGGCGTCCGTCAGCAGCACTTTGCCGGCGCGGTGCTCGAACAAGGGTACGCCCAACTCTTCCTCCAGACTCTTCATATGGAACGTAACGGAGGGCTGCTTCAGCCCGAGGTGCTCGGCGACGAGGGTCACCTTCTTATACCTCGCAAGGCCGACGACGACCTCAAGCTTCTTCAGGTTCATATGCCACCTTCTCCTCTTTCCGACCCGCGGATAATTTCCATTCTCATTATAGATAAAATCTATACAAATATATATTTATTAACAAAACTTTTAACATCGAGCTTACATCCGGTTAATCGTCCGCTGAACGTCCGGTAGTACGATGGGATTACCACGGGGCAAGAGAGGAGCAAGCATGGACATTACGATCCGCGGCATAACCAAGTCGTTCGGCGAGACCAAGGCGCTGCACCCGCTGGATCTCGAGGTCCGCTCCGGCGAATTTCTAACGTTATTGGGTCCGTCGGGATGCGGCAAGACAACGCTGCTTCGCCTGATCGCCGGACTCGAGGAGCCGGACGAGGGAAGAATCCGGTTCGGCGACGAGACGGTGTTCGATTCGGCGTCCGGGACGCGCATGCCGGTACAGAAGCGCAACTTGGGCATGGTGTTTCAAGATTTCGCGTTGTGGCCGCATATGACGGTGTTCGAAAATGTCGCCTTCAGCTTAAGAGCGCGGCGTCAGACGGACCGACTGCGGGAAAGCGTCGACGAAGCGATCCGCTTCGTGCGCTTGACCGGCATGGAAGGCCGGCGTCCGCATGAGCTGTCCGGAGGACAGCAGCAGCGGGTCGCGTTCGCCAGAGCGATCGCGGGAAGACCCCGGACGATTCTGTTCGACGAACCGTTAAGCGCGCTGGACGCCTTGCTGCGGGAAGAGATGCGCGCGGAGCTGACCCGGCTCGTTCGGGAGCTCGGGGTGACCGCCGTCTACGTCACGCATGACCAGGCGGAGGCGATGTCGATGTCCGACCGCATCGCGGTCATGCAGCAAGGGCGCGTCCTGCAGCACGGGACGTCCGAGGACATCTACCACCGACCGGCCGACGAACGCGTGGCTCGCTTCGTCGGGAAGTCGAATTGGCTGACGGCGGAGGGGGCCATGTTCCGTCCGGAGCATCTCGGATGGACCGAGACGCCGGAGTGCCGAAGCTGGCGCGCCCTCGTAGTTCAGGTCAGCTACACCGGCGAAAGGTACGAGCTGGAGCTTGAGCTGGAAGACGGCGCTCGATGGATCGGATACCGAACGGCCCGCGCGGCCGTCGGCGAACGGACGACCGTCTATGTGCCGGAGCATTGCATCTTTCGATTTCAATCCAAGGAGGAAGAAATGAATGAGACAAGAAGTTCTTACGCGGGGTAAGTGGATCGCGCTGCTCGCGGCCGCCATGGTGACGCTCAGCGCTTGCGGCGGACAAGCGCCGGCGCAGCCGGCGAACGGAGCCGCCGAAGCGCCGGCTGCGGTCGCCCCGGAAGCGCCGACTGCGGCCGCTCCGGAAGCGGCCGAGAAGCCGGCGAAAGAAGCGGAGAAGCCGAGCGGGAAGGTAGTCGTCTATACGGCGGGGCCGGCCGGTCTGGCGGATAAGATACTAGAGGGATTCCAAGCGCAGACCGGAGTGACGGTCGAGCAGTTCCAAGGCACGACGGGGAAGGTGATGGCCCGCCTCGAAGCCGAGAAGAGCAACCCGGTCGCGGACGTCGTCGTATTGGCATCGTGGCCGTCGGGCATGTCGATGAAGCAGGACGGATGGACGCAGGCGTACCCGGAAGCCGCGCAGGCGGATCTCTTATACGAAGGCTGGGTCGACGGGGACCGGCACTTGTTCGGGTACAGCGCCTCCGCGCTGGGGATCACGTACAACACGAAGCTCGTCGACGCGGCTCCCGCGGATTGGAGCGATCTAGCGGACGCGAAGTGGAGCGGCGCCGTGAACATTCCGGATCCGTCCTTATCCGGCTCTGCGCTCGACTTCGTATCCGGTTATCTAAATCAGTACGGGGAGACGGGTTGGGACTTGTTCGAAGCGTTGAAGGGGAACGGCGTCACGATGGCCGGCGCCAATCAGGAAGCGCTCGATCCGGTGGTGACCGGCGCGAAGAGCGTCGTAATGGCGGGCGTCGACTATATGGCGTACAGCGCTAAAGCCAAGGGCGAGCCCGTGGATATCGTCTATCCGGCGTCGGGCACGGTCATCAACCCGCGTCCGGCGATGATTCTTAAGGACGCGCCGAACGTAGGCAACGCAAAGCTGTTCATCGATTACTTGTTATCGGACGAGGCGCAGGCGCTCGTCGCGAACGCATACCTGCTCCCGGGCCGCTCGGACGTGCCGGCGAAGGCGGACCGCACGCAGG
>JAPSKX010000119.1 GCA_031181325.1 Paenibacillus sp. | reverse complement strand
GTCGTCGGGAACAGCCCAAGGAAGTTATATTGCTCGCCGCGAGCGAACAGCTTGATCGGATAGCGAACCTCCTCGTTCGAGACGAACTTCTTGCGCATCGTCTCCGGGTCGCGTTCCGACGTAAGCTCGTAGACGAACGGCTGCAGATGAAACTTGCCCTCCGCGTCTACGAAGCGGGGGATCATCGGCGGCGCGTTGACGTATTTGCTGTCGTAGCTTTCCAAACCGTACGGCGCGATAAATCTGGCGAATATGGCGACCGCGTACAAGATCCCGAGCACGATCAGGCTGATGCGCGCCAGCTTATGCTTGCGAAAGCGCAAATACATTAGGCGCCACTGCGAGCTGTAATTGGCGTCCTTCGTCTTGGCCGGCGCGACCGATGCGGGTTTCTTTCCAAAGACGGGTATCGTTCTCATCGGTTACGTCCCCCTGAATTCGGTCCGAATTTTTGGGTCCAGCCAAGCGAGCAGGATGTCGGAGACGAGCGTTCCGACGACGGTGAGCAACGCCATGAACAGCAGCCAGGACCCCGCGAGGTACATGTCTTGCCCGAGCAGCGCCTGATACATGACCGGCCCTTGGATCGGCAGATTCAGCACGATCGCCGTAATCGTAGAGCCGGTGAAGACCGACGTCAGCGACCAACCGAGCGTACTGACGATCGGATTGAGCGCGGCGCGCGTCGGGTACTTGAACAGAATGCGGGTCTCCGACAGCCCCTTGGCCCGCGCCGTCACGACGTTCGGCTTATTCAGTTCGTCCAGCATCTGTCCCCGCATGACGCGGATGAGGTCGGCCGTGCTCGCAAGGCCGATGACGATGACGGGGATGACGAGATGTTTCAGAAGATCGACGAATTTCCCGTAGGACCACGGCGCGTTCGCGTATTCGCTCGAGAATAAGCCGAGCAGCGGGTCCCCGAACCAGGTGTACGACAAGTACATGAGAATGATGGCCATCAGGAAGTTCGGCGTCGCCATGCCGAGAAAGCTCAGCCCGGAGAAGAAATAATCGCCGGCAGAGTATTGCTTGACGGCGCAATAGATGCCGACCGGGATCGCCACAATGTACTGGAACGCCATCGTGACGAGCGACACGACGAGCGTGAGCCCCATATATTGACCGATGACAGCGGTTACAGGCTTATTGTAATTGAAGGAGAATCCGAGATCGCCATGCACCAGCATATTTTTCATCCACAAATAATACTGCTCGTAAAACGGCCGGTCGAGACCGAGCCTCGCGCGCATTTCGGCCATGTCCTTCTCCGTCAAGACGTCGCCGGCGACGGACATGCTCGCCGCGTAATTGGATACGTAATCGCCCGGAGGAAGCTGAATGATATAAAACACAATGACCGAGATCAAGAAGACGACGGGAATGACCAGCACGATTCTTCTCAGAATGTATTGAAGCATCTCGTACACGTTCCTCTCCGTAACGGTTCCCCGACGTCCGGAGCGGCGCCCGCGAAGCGAATCGCTTCGCAGGGCCGCCCGCGCCATCCGGGTTTATTTACTGCTTGATGAAAAATTGCGCCGGGTGAGCGTGACCGAGCGAACGGAATTCATCCGCCCAGATATAATCTTCGGGGACGTTGCGCAGGTTGTTCGCCGCGACGACAAGCGTCGGCGTCGGGCCGGCGTAGCCGATCACCCACTGGTTTTTCATGTGAATTTTCACGATTTCATTGGAGAGCTGGTTGATTTCGTCCGTCGTCTTCGCCGCTTTGATTTGATCCCACAGCTCGAAAATTTTCGCAACGTCGCCTTCGGGCTTCATCCCATCCTTGCCGCCCGACTCCGCATATCGGCCGTATTCGATCGACCACGGCGTCAGCACGCGAAGCGGCACGAGCGTATCCGGACGGAACGCGACGTTGGCGACGGAAATATTTTCGGTATGCAGCGGCACTTGGTTCGAATACTTCATCTCCTGAAGCGTCGCCTTGTCGACGGTCTTCAGGTCGGTCTTCAGGCCCATCTCTTCGTAATACTTCTTCAGCAGCTCGAGGAACGGAGACAGCGCCACGTCGTCGATAATGATCGTCAGCGTCAGGTCCGAGCCGTCCGGATGCGTTCGGAAGCCGTCGGCGCCCTTGGCGAGGCCCAGCTCGTCGAGCAGCTGGTTCGCGCGATCCGGCTCGTATTTCGCCCATTGCTCGCTCCAGCCGCTCTGATAGCCGACGAGGCCTTCCGGCACGGACGCTTGGATCGGGTCGGCGATGCCGTTCGTATAAATCTCCGCGATCTCGACGCGGTCGACGCCGATCGAAAGCGCTTCTCTGAATTTGATATCCTGGAACAGCTTGCGCAGCTTCTCGTCGGCGATCGTCTGGTTGAGCTGGATGCCTGCGCTCGACCAAGCGGCCGTCGACCAAGGGATCACGCGGAAGCCGGCTTTTTGCTCGTTTTCCTTCAGCACCGTAAAGTCCGCCGCGCCGAAGACCGTGAGATTATAGTCGCCGGCCAGCATTCCGAGCACGCTATGACTCGGATCCTGGATTTTCGTGGCGACGATCCGATCGAGATACGGAAGCTGCTTGCCTTCCTCGTCGACCTTCCAGTAGTACGGGTTGCGCTCCATGATGAACTGGTCGCTGTCCGCGTCGTTCTTCGCTACCCAGGCGCGCAGCGTCGGGATTTCCGGGTTTAGCCAATAGTAGTAGCCTGTGGAGACGAGGAACGATTCGACGTCTTCGTACCCCCACTCCTTGGCGATCGCGAGCGCCTTCTCTTCGCCGACGAATTCCGGAAGAATCGTGCGGTGGAAGTGCTCCGGCGCGAAAAACCACTTGTTGTCGATCGCGACGCGCTCGAGGAACTGCACGCTCGGGTACTTATGCGTGACCTTGAACGTGTAATCGTCGATCTTCGTCACTTCGGCGAGCGCTTTGTCGCCCGTCGCCGGATCGACCGAGTAATACGCGTCGTAGACCTTCTTGCCGAACGTCTCCTTCTTCAGCATGTGCTCCCAATAGAAAATGACGTCGTCCGCCGTGAACGGCTCCCCATCCGACCACTTCATTCCTTCCCGGAGATAAATCGTGAACTCCGTGGAGTTGTCGTTGACGTCGTATCCCTTCGCGACGTTCGGTTCCACCTTGCTTCCGTCCTTGTTGAAGCGGAATAACGCTTCCTCCGTCGGCTGCCCGACGGCCCATCGGTCGCCGGCGCCCTTCCACGGCATCTTCCACTCGCCGCCGTAGGTGCCGACTTCCTCGACCACCGGCTCCACCATGATGTCGGCTTCGACGGGCAGCCGCTCCGCCAGCGGCGGAATCGCGCCGCTCGCGACCATCTCGCTGAGCATCGGCGCTTCTTTGACGATGACGGTCTCGGCGGGCGCCTCCGTCTTCGGCTCTTCCGTCTTCGTCTCTTCCGCCGTTCCGTTCTGCTCCGCCGCCGCCTCGGGAGCTTCCTTCGCGTCGTCCTTCGTGCAAGCCGCGAACAGCACGGCGAACAACAGCATTGTCATCGCGAACAGCAGCCTCGTTTTGTTCAAGAGTACCCCTCCTATAAAGTATCCGCCATTGTCTAGTGCCTTGTTTACGTTGTTTTCTTGCGTTGCGTGCGCTGCTTGCGCCGCCTTGCGAGAGCCGAACCGCCTCGAACCGTCCGTTCACCTCCACTCTTTGAAACCGTTTCCAATTTGCTTTCCCATGATGTCCAAAAAAAAGGATAAGGTAGCGTTTAAACCGGTTTAAAACTGCTACAATATAGTGAGTAAAGCGCTTAACCTAACAAGGGTTAGCGCTTTACCCTTCATATCAGCATCATACAAAGGAATCGGAAGGAGTTCAATAGGGGAGGAGTAAAAATTATGTAAACCTTCATTCGCGCTTTACGCGACGTTAATATCGGATCGTTCTCGACTCCCCCGCGCCGAAACGAGTCAGCCGGCATATTCTCGCGCCAAGGTCCGCGGTCACGATATCGAAGGCGGTTTCGATGACCGAGCCTTCCTCCCGCTTCGGCGACTCCGGGAACTCGCGCAGCGTACAAGCGTTCAAGGTCGAGACGTTCGGGATCCCGTCCCGCGTCACGACCTGGTCATGATGCACGTGCCCGAACCAACAACCGAGCACGTCTCTTGCGCCTTGTGCCGCGAAGTCCGCGTCGATGCGGTACGCGAACTCGCCCTTCCCGCCGACCGCTTGCATGCGTTCGCCGGCTCGGAACGCCTTGACGATGCTCCATGCCGCCTCGCCGTTCATGATCGGGCGATCCGCCCCGAACACGTTCTCCTGCAATATCGCGACATGCGAAAGAATCATGACGCTCCACTCCGGCCGTTCGCGAAGGTCGAGCGCCCGGTTCGCCAGCCAATGCAGCTGCGCCTCGGAAAATACGTAGTGCCACTGGCCAAGGTACGCAAGCCCGCCTTCTTCCTTCCGTCGATACGGGTGATCCGTGCAATCGAGCACGACGACGCGGACGCGCTTCGCCGGGAAATCCGCGTAATAATAGAGCGCGCCCGGGCGCGCTTCGTCATAGCGGGCGACCCCTTCCGACGCCGCGCTCCAGATCGCTCTCGTCTCCTGCGGAAATACGACATGATCGACGGTTCCGCTCTTCTGCTCGTAATCGTATATCGAATTGTCGTCGTGGTTGCCTTTCGCCGTCAACACCGGCACGCCCGGGATCGTCAGCGCCTCGGCCATCTCGCGTTGCGCCGCTAAGACGTCCGATTTCGGTCCGTTCGCGCTCGTATCGCCGCCGTTGAGCACGAAGTCGAGCTTCAGGCTGCGCGCCAGCTCGCGTACGGCCGCCGCGGCGCGCAGCTGATTGCCGGATGCGCGATGATGCAAGTCGGTAATGAACGCGAACGACAAGTCGCCTTCGCGGCGGCACTTTTCCATGTCCTTCATGACTCTCCGCAATTCGCTCGCGTACAAAGCCTCCACATTCATAACGACACGCTCCTTCCGATTTCTCCTCCGACCCGCGTTACATCCCCCATACGCCGACCATGACGATGCCTGTGAAGATCATCCCGGCCGAGACGATGCGCACCGCCTCCCGCCGCTCTCGCAGCAGGTAGATGCCCGCCGCCGTCCCGAAGACGGTTCCGATTTCCCGCAGCGGCGCCACGTACGATACGGGCGACAGACTCATCGCGTACAGGAACAACAAGTAGGAGCCCGGAGACAGCAGCGAACCGGCCGCGAGCGTCCAGCCGTTCTCCTTCCATACGGCGCTCCAGCGAATGCGGCGGAACGGAATGAACGGCGCGAGCCCGGCCATAAAGCCGATATTCGATGCGGCGAGCAAGGCAAGCGGAGAAAACTGCCCCAGGTTCACCTTATCGATCAGCACGTAGCACATCGTGCACATTCCGACGCCGATCGTATACAGGATCACCCGCGGCGGGACCGGAGCGCGGCGTCGGACGAACGCCAGGCCGCTCGTCGCGACGAAGCCGAGCGCGATGAGCGCCAGTCCGATCCACCCCTGCGCCGACAAGCTCTCGTTCAAGAAGAGCACGCTCATCAGCGGCAGCAGCAGCGTACCCACGCCTCGCATCATGGGGTACACCTGCGAGATGTCCCCGTGCGTAAGCGAGCGCGAGAGGAAAAAGGCGTACGCTCCTTGCACCAGCGCAGAGAGCAAGAGCAGCCAGTAGCCCTGGGCCGTCACGCCCGTTCTCGTCAACTCCTCCAGAAGTCTCGGGAGCAGCAGCAGCGTCGTCGGAACGAAGATGCAGAAGAGGAAGAACGCTTTATCTTCGCTTCGCTTCGCAAGCATGTTCCACGTCGCGTGCGCGATGCCGGATGCAAGCACGAGCAGCACGGATAAGATATCGATCCACGACCTTTCTAAAACACAAAAATACACACGTAAACATATATTTACAACCAAATACAACTTAACACTCAAAAACACACGGAGTCAATCGTTTTTTAAGCATAAAAAAAGGCCCGTCCGTAACGGCCCCTTCGCTTATTCGCGCTATTCGTTAATAATGTCGATGCCGGCTTCGCGATAGCGATTCGCCGTTTCGATCGGCAGCCTCGAGTCGGTCACGATGCCGTCGACGTCGCCCAAGGCGCACACCCCGGTCAGCGACACGGCGTCGAATTTGCTGCTGTCGGCGAGCACGTACACCTTTTTCGACCGCGACATCATCCGCTTCTTCAGTTGGATTTCGCCGATGCCGTAATCGGTCACGCCGTCGGCGAGCGAGATGCCGCTGGCGCTCATGAAGAACGCGTCGGCATGGAACTGCTCCACGAACGATTCCGCGAAGCCGCCGACGACGCACCATTCCTCGTTCCGGACGACGCCGCCGATAAAGATGATCGTGAAGCCGGGCTTGTCCATGAGGAGCGATGCGATCGGGAACGAATTCGTGATGAGCGTCATGCGCTCGAAGCGCTGCTTCAGTACCTTCGCGAACTCCGTATTCGTCGTGCTGACGTCGAGGAACAGCGCTTGTCCCTCGCTCACGAGCTTGGACGCCGTCTCCGACAGCTCCCTCTTCTCCTCGACGCGCTTCCGCTCCCTGACGGTGAAAGGCAGTTCTTCCTTGTAATCCGTCGTCGGAACGGTCGCTCCGCCATGGACGCGGATCAGGAGCCCTTCCTTCTCCAATGCCTCCATGTCTCTCCGGATCGTCTCGAAGGAGACGTCGAACCTTCGCATCAATTCCGTCGTCTTCACCGACTGCTGCTCCTGCAGCAGCTGCAAGATGGCGGCATGTCTTTCATGCGCGAGCATCGCAACACCTCGACCCTAGCATACTGTGTGTTGAGTGTATCATATCGCGCCGCGCCGGATCGAGCTTATTCCTCGAATTCGACGAAGTCCAGCGGCGCCGATCGAATCCGGCGGCCGATCGCCTCGGCCGTATCCGACGCGATGCGTCGGAAGCGATCGTACCGCGCGTCGATCGCCGCGGACAAGGCGGCGTCATCGGCGAGATCCCCTAGGGCGGCCGACTCGAGCTTACCGAAGGGCAACGCGGCCTTCGTTTCCTCCAACAGCGCGATAAACCCGTCCGCTCCGAACGCGCGCAGTCCGCCGATCAGCTCCGCCCATGCGTCCGGCTGCACCGCGTAATGCGCGGTCCACCAATAAAATTGTTCCGGCGCGCGCTTCGCATGGTCGACGTACACATGATACATGAAGAGCGCTCGCTGTCCGGGCGTCAGTCCGCGATACACCTCCCGCTTCGTTCGATCCGGCTTCGCCCGGATCAGCGGCACGAGCGGTTCGAAGCACGCCGCCCCCAGCTCGCCGTCCGCGAGGGCGTCGAAGTCCGCTTTCTTTAATCGTCTCCTCACAGCGGCTCCCCTTCCCGCGGCGTACCGGCCGACCTTACTTCTTCAACAGCAATAAGTCGACAAACTCCTCGCGCGAGACGCCGCCGAGGATGTTCGACACTTCGATCGAATCGAGGGCTTCGCGAATCGGCGCTTCCTCGTACCGCACGCCCGCGAGCGCCGCCTCCACGTCGCCGACGTCGCCCGTGCCGAAGAAATCGCCGAAGATCGCGCAGGAGGCGATGCGCCCCTCCTCGACGAACAGCCGAATATCGACGATGCCGGCAGGAAACTTATGCGCGTGCTCGACGTTCGACTTGGGCGATTCGCCGTAGTTCCACTCCCAGCTCCGGTACCGCTCGTCGGCCAGCTTCCGCACCGCTTCCCAATCGTCCGGCGTCATGCGCACGGTCGGCACCCGATCGGGTTCCGTGCCGAAGATTTCCCGCAGCAGGGCGTTCTTGAATTGATCGATCGTCATCGGCTCGGGCAGAAATTCGCTGATATTGGCGACGCGCGAGCGGACGGATTTCGTACTCTTCGACTCGAACTTGATCGGCTTCACCCGAAGCGCCGATGCGACCCGTTCCATATCCGAATCGAACAGCAGCGTGCCATGACTGAACATGCGGCCCTTCGTCGCGAATTGCGCGTTGCCCGAGATCTTCCGCTCGCCGACCTGGATATCGTTCCTGCCGCTCAGCTCGGCCTCGACGCCGAGCCGCCGCAGCGCGTCCGTGACGGGCTTCGTGAATTTCGCGAAGTTGCGGAACGAATCTCCTTCGTCCTTCGCGATGAAGCTGAAGTTCAGGTTGCCGAGGTCGTGGTACACCGCCCCGCCGCCGGACAGCCGGCGCACGACGTGGATGCCGTTCGCTTCCACGTATTCCCGATTGATCTCTTCGATCGTATTTTGATTTTTCCCGATGATGATCGACGGTTCATTCACATAGAACAACAGGATGCCGTCCTCGAGCGGGAGGCTCCGCAATGCGTATTCTTCCAGCGCAAGGTTCATCGCCGGGTCGGTCCTGCCTTCGTTCGATAGAAATAACATCGGTCCACCGCTTTCTTATGAGTTATCGTTTTATGGAAAATGGTTCATAGGAGAAATGGTACGAAGAAAAATGGTTCGTCGCGGATAGTGTACCATAACGAAGACCCGGACGCCTAAAGCGTACCGGGTCTCGAGCAGCTGCTTACCCGCGCCGGTCCGATCGGCTGCGGTACATCAAGTATAAGAAATACGGCGTGCCGAGCAGGGCGACGACCAGGCCGGACGGAATTTCTTTCGGCGCCAGCAGCGTCCGCCCGACCGTGTCCGCGGCGACGAGCAGCACGCCCCCGAGCAAGACCGACAATACCGCCGAGCTCCGCGTATGCTGGCCGACGAGCAGGCGCACGGCATGCGGCGCGATCAAGCCGAGAAATCCGATCGTGCCGACGTTCGCGACGGCGACGCCCGATACTGCGACGGCCAGCGCCGCCGCCGTTAGGCGCGCGTGCCGCACCGGAAGCCCGAGCCCCGTCGCGCTGTCGTCTTGGAAGGCGAGCAGGTCGAGTCTACGCCCCATCCATGCGACGACCGCGAGCACGATCGCGACGCTGGCGAAGATTTGCCAGAACGACGACCAAGTCCGCGCGTACGTACTGCCGGTGAGCCAGACGAGCGCGGCGCTGGCGCCGAGCTTCGATTGGATGACCAGCACCTGCACGATCGCGCTGCAGACGGCGGACATCGCGACGCCGAGCAAGATAACTACCGTCGGCCGGAGCGATCTCCGCCACGCCAGGCCGAAGATCGCCGCCGCGGCGGCTCCCGCCCCCGCCATCGCGGCGAACGGCAGCAGGTGCACGCTCGCCTGCGGGAACGCCACGATCAGGAGCAAGGCGCCTACAGCCGCGCCCTGCGTTACGCCGATGACGGATGCGTCCGCCAGCGGGTTGCGCACGGCCGTCTGCATCAGCAGGCCGCTCAGCGCGAGCGCCATGCCTGCGGCCGCGGCGACGAGCGTGCGCGGCAAGCGCAGCTGCAGCACGGCGAAGCTCGACGTCTCGCCGCCTCCCCCGAAGACGGCGGCGATGACGTCGCCGACCGGGATGCGCGTGCCGCCGAAGGCGAGGCTGGCGATCGTTACAACGACCAGAAGCGCCCCGAACAGCGCCGCCATCGCGCCGAACGGCGCCCTCCGGCGCCGGAAGCCGACGCTCATCGAAGCCGACGCGCCTCCGCCGCCCTCGGACTTAAGGCGACGGAGCACGAGCCAGATGAGCCAAGGCGCGCCGATCGCCGCGGTTACCGCGCCCGCGGGCAGCTCGCCCAGCGTGCTGCGGAACGCGCGCGCGATGACGTCCGCGCCGGTAACGAGCGCCGCGCCCCACAGCGCGGCCGCGGGCAGCAGCGCCCGATGGACGTGCATGCCCATCAATCGCACGAGATGCGGCGCGACGAGCCCGACGAAGCCGATCGGCCCGACGACGCTGACGACGGTCGCCGCGAGCAAGACGGCGATTCCCGCGCCGGCGAGCCGAATCGCGCCCGAGCGCTGCCCTAGGCTTCGGGCGGACTCCTCGTCCAACGCGAGGACGTCGAATTGGCGCGACAGCAGCAGCGCCAGCGCCACGCCGGCGGCCGTCCACGGCCACGCATGGACGACGCCGCTCCAATCGAGCTGCACGAGCGATCCGGAGCCCCACATGAACAAGCTTTGGGTCGCGTTCTCGTAAAACAGCTGAATCGCCCCGGTGAACGAGGCCAGCACCATCGAGACGATCATGCCGGCGAGCGTCATGCGAATCGGCGACGCCGAGCGCCCCCCCGCCATCGCGAACGCGAGCAGCGCCGCGCCGGTGCCGCCCGCCGCCGCGAACAGCAGCGGCTGCGCCGTCAGCGCAGCCGGGAAGAACACCGTCCCCGCGACGACCACGAAGAACGCGCCGGCGTTAATGCCGAGCGTCGACGTGGACGAGAGCGGATTGCGCGTGACCGTCTGCAGCAACGCGCCCGCGACGGCGAGTCCGGCCCCCGCGACGATGCCGATGACGGCGCGGGGCATCCGAACGCCCCAGACGATGCTGTGCTCCAGCACGGACGAATCGCGTAACGTCAGCGCTTCCCATACCGTGCGAACCGACAACCGAGCTTCGCCTACCGCCAAGCTGACGAGGAGCAGCGCGACGAGCAGAACGGCCCCGCCGACATACGCGAGGACGGCGCCGCCGCGGGCGGCCTCGCGGCCTTCGGGCGACGCCGTCCGTTGGGACGCCATCATTTCGTTAAGACGTCGACGGTACGGTCTACGAACACCTTCGCCGAGACGGGACCGCCGAACACCCACGTCGAACCGCCGAGCGGATACGCGCGGTTTTCCTTCACGAATTGCAGCTCGGTCCATACGGGGTTATCCTTCAGCTTCGTCGCGAATACGTCGTCGCTGTCTTGCACGATGTACAGGAAGTTCGCCTGCTGCACGGCGGGCAGCGCTTCGACGGACCCGGTCGAGAAGCCGTACCCCTCGAACTTGTCGGACTTCCACGCGTTCTTCAGCCCGAGCTTCGACAGCGTCGCGATCGCCATGCTGTTGTCCGTGAACAGTCGCAGCACCGCATCGTTTTGGTTGCTGAACGCTTGCGTCAGCACGACCTCCGCGCCGCCCTTGCCCGCTTGCTCCAGCTTCGCCTTCGCGTCGTCGTAATGCTTCGCCAGATCCGCGAGCACCTTGTCCGCTTCTTCGCTCTTGCCGACGGCCGCCGCGATCGTCCGGAACGTCTCTTCCATCTCGCCGTATTGGTCGATGCCGCTCGCCTCGTCCGGATACGGGTTGAACAACAGCGTCGGGGCGATCGCCTTCAGCTGATCGAGTATGTTCTCATGACGGAACGCGACGCCGATGATCAGATCCGGCTGAAGCGCCGCGATCGCTTCGAGATTCGGCTCCTGCCGCGTGCCGACGTCCGCGACGTCGGCGCTTAGAGCCGCTTGATCCGTCACGTTTTTCTTGTAGTTTTCGTTATCCGCGTTGCCCGCGGGCTGCACGCCGACCGCGACCAAGTCCTCGGCGTACGTCCATTCCAAGGTAACGACCTTCGCCGCCGGCTTCTCCAGCGTCAACTCGCCCTTCGAATCTTTCAGCACGATCGGAGCTTGCGCTTCGGACGCAGGTTCCTCGGCGGGCTCTGCGGCCGGCTTCTCCTCCGCCGCCGGCGTCCCGGTCGCGGCTCCGCCGGCCCCCGTCGTCGCCTCGTCGCTTTCCGTCGCAGCGTTGCCGCCGCCGCAGCCCGCAATAACGACCGCGCAAACCATAGTCAGAAGGAACGCCTTCACATACGATTTCATCTTTCTCCTACCCCTCTAATGTATATATATATCGATTGCATGAATACCTTCGTTCATCGGCGGTTGCGTAACGGCGGCTGCGCGAGCGCGGCTGCACGTCTTTCGTCGCGCTGCCCGTACTAAGCGCCGGCGACCGCATAGCGAGCTTCCGCTCTCTGCTCTTCGCGCGACTCCTTCGCCAGCGCGAACGGCAAGCATACCGGCATCCCCGACCGCGGATCGACGACGATCTCCGCGTCGACGCCGAACACTTCGCGCAGCATCGACGGCGTAATGACGTCCGCCGGCGCGCCGTGCGCGACGATCCGCCCGCTCTGAATGGCGACCACGTGGTCCGCATACAGCGACGCATGATTCAGATCGTGCACGACCATGACGATCGTCCGGCCTTCCTCGCGGTTCAACCGCCGAAGCAGCTGCAGCACCTCCAGCTGGTGCGCCATATCCAAGAATGTCGTCGGCTCGTCGAGGAACAACAGCTCGGTCTCCTGCGCGATCGCCATCGCGATCCATGCTCGCTGCCGCTGGCCGCCGGACAACTGGTCGACGGGACGATCCGCGAACGATTCCATGCCGGTCACGGCGATCGCCCGCCGAATCGCGCGCTTGTCCTCGGCGTTCAGCGAACCGAGTCCGCGCTGATGCGGGAAGCGTCCGAAGGAAACGAGCTCTTCGACCGTCAAGCCTTCCGGCGCGACCGGCTGCTGGGGCAGAATCGCCAGCTGCCTCGCCACGTCCCGCGTGGAGTGACGTTCGATCGATTTGCCGTCGAGCAGCACCTGTCCCGCCGTCGGTTTCAGGATGCGGGACATCGCCTTCAGAATCGTCGATTTGCCGCTGCCGTTCGCGCCGACCAAGGCCGTCAAACGGCCGTCGGGCAGCATCATATTCAAATCCTCGACGATCGAGACGCCGCCGTATCCGATATGTAATCGCTCCGCTTGCATTCTGCTCAACGTACCCACGCTCCTCGAAAGCTTCGGATGTACGAAACTGAAAATCATTATCATTGATGATGATAACGATTCTCAACAGATCTGTCAACGAAAACTTCGCCGGCGGTGAAGCCGCGCGCTTCATCCTGCCTGAACACAAAAATGCACCCCTGCCCCCGAACATGAATATCGGCGGCAAAGGTGCTTCTTTCGCTTGCGAACTAGAAGGATACGGGCACCTCGACGAGATCCTGAACGCTCCCGTCGTTGGCGCTGCGCGTGTAAACCATGAACGTCCCCGCCGCGGTCGACGGACGGGCGTCGAAGACGATCGGCTCGTCGAAGCGGCCGAACGCCGGCGCTCCCGCCGATGTCGTGAAGGCGCGTTCCCGCGTCACGACGCCGTCCGCCGCATCGCGAATCCGGTACAACGCCGATGCCTCGAACGCTCGGGCGGCCCCTTGAAATCGCGCGCCCGGGGAGATGCGCATGGCCGGCATCGGTTGAAAGACGACGATGTTCGTCGACGACGGCAGCGGCACGACGAAGCGGAAGCCGGGGTAGATCACGTCGGGCGAGAAGCACGGTCGCAGCCGGTTCACGAGCGCGAGCTCCGTCAGCGGGACGCCGAACCGGCGCGCGACGCCGTACAGCGTGTCGCCGGGCTCGACCTCATAGACGAAGGCCGGAATGTAGAGCAGCTGCCCGACGCGAAGCGATTCCGGCCGCTCCAATCCGTTCAGCGCGGCGAGCAGGTCGACGCCGACGGAGAACCGTTCCGAGATCGCGTACAGCGTATCGCCCGTCGCGACTTGAACGTTCACGGCGCTGTGCTCGGACATGCCCGGCAGGCGGACGAGCAGCGCCTGCCCGGGATAAAGTCGGTCGGGCTCGATGATCGGCGGGTACCATGCGTTGATTTGCATCAGCGACGGTACGTTCGTACCGAATGCGTTCGCGATTCGATACAGCGTGTCGCCGGGGCGGACGGTATACAGCACGTGGGTGCCCGGGGAGATGGGCATACGGAAGACCACTCCTTCTTCTCGAATGCTCCATCCTATGCGGCTACCTGCCCATGGCGTGATAACCGCCCGGCACGCCGTCCGCGCTTCTCGTCCGGCGGCTCGCGGCGCCGTCCTCGACGGCGAGAATCGACGGCAGCAAGAACGTTCTCGGCGCCATGCGTTCTAAGCAGAACGCCTTCGCGATGTCCCCTTCCACCGCAAGCACCTTGATCCTTCGCTTCGTATAGCCGTTCCTCCGATCCGCGTAGATGATCGTGACGACGCGGCCGATCCGCTTCTCCAGCGCGTTCCTCATCCGCCATCCGCCCCTTTCCGAATGTATGTTCCTATATTATACGCCGAACATACGTTTCGAATACATGAAATATTTGACGACACGAAGCATGTTACCGTCGCCCGCCTCTCTCCCCCTTCCCGCTCCGGGGCCCGGTCTTCTTAGATTCCAGAATGTTCTTGGTCCACCCTTGTTTCCGCAAATACCAGTAGATGCCTCCCATCGTGGAGAAGATAACGGCGAGCGCAGCGAAATACCCCCACCTCCAATCCGTCTCGGGCATGTACTCGAAGTTCATGCCCCAGATCGCGCCGAGCGCGGTCATCGGCGTCAGGAACACCGTAAACACCGTTAACGTCTTCATGATGTCGTTCGCCCTGTAGTTGATCGTTACGTCGTCCAGCTTCATCAGCGAGTCGATCTCCGCCATGTATTCGTTCTGCAGCATGCGCACGCGCTCCAGGCGAATGCCGAGGACGGCGAAGTGCTCGCTCTCCGCCAGACGGCTTCGGAACGTCTCCTCCGCGGCGTATCGGATCTCCTTCAAGGGGATCACCTGCGCGTTCCAATGCAGCAGCATATATCGCAGATCCATAATGTATTCGAAGAGGTGACCGTCGTTCGTCTCCCGCATCTCGGTCTTCGCCCGCGTGAGCTGCAGCTCGAACGCGTCCATCCAGCGGAAGTACTGTTCGAGGAGTTGATTGATCAGGAAAAGCAGCGCTTCGATCGGGCTCGCGCACGCAAGCATTCGCTCCTCGAGCCGGGCTTCGTCGATCGTCCCGAAGCGCAGCCGATTCAGCCCGATCGTGGCGAGCTCGTCCTTCGTCGCGCGGTAGTGGAACAACTGCTTCGACTCCGGAAGAAGAGGGTCCGGCACGATCGCGATCGTGCCGAACAGCTCGTTGTCTTCCTCCAGAAACCAGACGGTATGAACGACGTTATGCTCCCGCGGCCGCGCGTCCTCGGCCCAGGCTCGCTGCTCCGGACGGGACGCCGACGCCCAAGCCTCGTCTTCCCTATCGGCTCTGAACCAACGCCAGCGGCCGTCCGCGCTTCGCGGCGATTCGGTTCTTCTCGTGTTCGGCACCCCCTCGCGATCGATGATGTTACTACCATTGCCCAATTCGGCCGCCGATAGACCGCGTCGGCGACGTTGTCGAAACGTCGGGAACGTTGCGGTTGCTCGGGAAATAAAGCCCCTG
>JAPSKX010000324.1 GCA_031181325.1 Paenibacillus sp. | reverse complement strand
CGACCTTCTTTCCGCATTTATTTTGTACAAGTGTATGTAACTCGTCCTCGATTATGTCGAAGAGGGACATGTTCGACGGCCCGGAGGAGTATATTTCTGGGGAAGGGGACGGCTCCCTTACGATCACGCGAAGGCAGGGGCGGAAGCGATGGTACACGATATAGCGGTAACGATGTTGGCGTGGCTGGAGGGGCTCGGCTACTGGGGCATCATGATCGGCTTGATGCTGGAGGTCATTCCGAGCGAGATCGTCTTGTCGTACGGCGGGTATTTAGTCTCGCAAGGGCGCATTACGTTCGCGGGCGCGGTGCTGTTCGGCACGATCGGCGGGGTGATCGCGCAGCTGCTCGTGTATTGGATCGGGCGCTACGGCGGCAGACCGTTCCTCGAGCGGTACGGGAAGTATATCCTGATTCGGAAGAAGCACATCGACGTCGCCGAGCGCTGGTTCGACCGCTACGGCACGGGCGTCATCTTCGCGGCGCGGTTCATCCCGGTCGTCCGGCACGCGATCTCGATTCCGGCCGGCATCGCCCGCATGCCGCTCGGCCGATTTACGCTGCTGACGACGCTCGCGGTCATCCCCTGGTCGATTCTGTTCGTATGGCTCGGCGCCGCGCTCGGGGAGCGATGGGGCGCGATCGACGAAGCGGCGGGTCCGTACGCGAAGCCGGCGGCGCTCATCGCGGCGATCGCGCTGGCGGCGTACGTATTATTCATACGCAAGCGAGCCAAGTCGCGGTAAGAAGTGGATGGAGGCGGGCGCGCTTTGGTACAATAGGGTGGGTATCATTTTCGAGAAAGAAATCATTGGATAAAACGGAGGCAACGACCCATGACCAAATCGCTCGCGCATAAGCTGGGGCAAGGCTTGACCCCGCAAGGCTTCTTCGACGCTATGACCAAGAACCAAGACGCATACCGCTCGTGGGGCGAGAAGTTCGCTTGGGCGGACGAGGACGATAAGGAATATTTCGAGAGCTTGAACAATCGCGACGATCTGCGCTGCATGATCCTCGCGGCGGATTGGTGCGGCGACGTCGTGCGCAACGTGCCGGTCGTCCTGAAGGCGCTCGAGAACAGCGGCGTGCCCGTGGAGTTCCTGATTCAGGAGCAGCACATGGACGTGCAGGATCAGTTCCTGACGCTCGGGGGCCGTTCGATTCCGGTCGTCATCTTCGTCGACACCGGCGGCTTCGTGCTCGGCACGTGGGGCCCGCGCCCGACGTACGTGCAGGAGCCGATGGTGAAGTTCAAGAAGGAAAATCCGGACAAGGACGCCCCGGACTATCAAGCGAACCTGGCCGAAACCCGCAAGGAAATCATGGCGCGCTACGGCGAAGGCACGGACTACCAGCAGCTGATCGTGAAAGAGCTCCGCGAGCTCATCTCGAGCTTCTAAGGAAGCGGCGCATATGGCCATTACCATCGAGACGTTCCCGTTAGGACCGCTGCAGACGAATGCATACCTATTGCTAGATCGGGAGAAGGGCGCCGCCGTCGTCATCGACCCCGGCCAAAAGCCGGAAGCGCTGCTCCGCCGCATCGAGCCGCTGCAGGTCGAAGCGATCGTGCTGACGCACGCGCACTTCGATCATATCGGCGGCGTGGACGCGGTGCGCAAGGCGAAGGGCTGCCCCGTCTACCTGCACGACGCGGAAGCGGACTGGCTGACGGACCCGAAGCTGAACGGTTCGCTGAATTGGCCGGACATCGGCGGCCCCGTCGTCACGGAGGCGGCCGAGTACGCGCTGGACGAGGGGATGTCGCTGAAGCTGCTCGGCGAGACGTTCCGCGTGTACCATACGCCGGGCCATTCCCCGGGAAGCGTGAGCCTCGTCTGGGGGACGCATGCGTTCTGCGGCGACGTGCTGTTCAAGATGGGCGTCGGCCGGACGGATCTCCGAGGCGGCAGCTCGAAGGAGTTGTACAACTCGATTCACGACAAGCTGTTCCGGCTGCCGGACGAGACGATCGTGTATCCCGGCCATGGGCCGCGGACGACGATCGGCTACGAGAAAGAGCATAATCCTTATATTTAGCTGCTTGGGGAGGGCGCGATCGACCATGAATCCGACAGCCAAGCTGTTCATTATCGGCGGGATCGTCTTGATCGCGCTGGGCGTCGTCTGGCAGTTCGGCGGGAAATATTTGCAATTTCTAGGCCGGCTGCCCGGCGACATCGCGATCGAGAAGGAGAACGTACGGTTTTACTTCCCGATCGTCACCTGCATCGTCATCAGCGTCGTCGGTTCGTTGATCTTGTACGTCATTCGCATGTTCCGGGGGTAGTCGCCGCGGCGCCGGTCGTCGGAGCCGCGCCGCCCCCCGTTCCTCGCGTTCCGCAGCTTCGGGCGTTCCGGCGCTTGACGGCTGCGGTTATTTTTGGTACCTTGTTAAACAAACGTTTGATTTAAACAAATATTTAACTGGATGAGGAGCGGTTTGTATGGGTCAAGTGCTTAAAGCGTTTTTCGCGCTGCCGATGACGAAGGTCGGCATCGCGACCGCCGTGTTGTTTCAGCTTATTTTCAGCGTCGTCTGGATGACGGGGTACGACGGCGTGAACGACCACGCGGATCAATTGCGCGTCGCGGTCGTGAACGAGGACGCGGGCTTCGGCGCCGCGGTGGCGGACGCGCTGGCGGCGCAGCTGCCGTTCCGGGTGGAGCCGGCGGACGATCTCGCGCAGGCGCAGGAGCGGCTGAACGAGCGCGACCTGCAGA
>JAPSKX010000118.1 GCA_031181325.1 Paenibacillus sp. | reverse complement strand
CCCCTTCGAACGGGACTCGCAAGCGGGTTTCGTTCGAAGGGGAAGGGGGGCGTCCGTTTTTTTGTATAGATTCCTGTCTCCACCTTCATACTATGACGGATTGCTTCCGTATTTCGAATGGAGGGCTTACGCATGGAACGGTACGATATCGAGATGAAGACGACGACCAAGTCGGAGCAGCCGGAACCGTACGGGGAACGGAAGAGCGCCGTAGCCGAAAACATAACCGCCTTGGGCAACCCGAATCCGCCGACGAGCGAGCAGTCGAATTTGTATTGCATGACGATCATCGGCCAAGTGGAAGGCCACGTCGTATTGCCGCCGCAGAACAAGACGACCAAGTACGAGCATCTGATCCCGCAGCTCGTCGCGGCCGAGCAAAACCCAAAGATCGAAGGCATTCTTATTATCCTGAATACGGTCGGGGGCGATGTCGAAGCGGGCCTCGCGATCGCCGAGATGATCGCATCCCTGTCGAAGCCGACCGTCGCGATCGTGTTGGGCGGCGGACATTCGATCGGCGTGCCGATCGCGGTCAGCGCGGACTATTCCTTCATCGCGGATACCGCGACGATGACGATTCACCCGATCCGCTTGAACGGTCTCGTCATCAGTGTGCCGCAAACGTTCGAATACCTCGAGAAAATGCAAGAGCGCGTGCTGCGCTTCATTCAGACGCACTCCACCGTATCGGAAGTAAAATTGAAAGAGCTCATGTTTAAGACCGGCGAGCTGACGCGCGACATCGGTACGACGGTCATCGGTCCGGAGGCCGTCAATTACGGCCTGATCGACGCCGTGGGCGGGCTCGGGGACGCGATCCGCGAGCTGAATCGCCGCATCGAAGAGCAGCGGGCCGCGAAGCTGAAGCCGGAAGGCAACGACGGCGCGATCGCGGGGAGGTTGGAGCATTGATCTTTTATACACCGATTCCGCTGGAGCAGGTGTTTCAAGGCATCGAGAACGTCTGCTGTCCGGAGGAGCTCGCCGTCGGCGACATGACGCTGCAGTTCGAACGACTGAACCATGGCGAAGCGCGGGTCGTTCGACTGATTTCGCCGCGCGCGGAGGATTACATGAATCCGGCGTACATGCCGGGGACCGTCTTCCGTCTCTAAAACGCTGAACATACGTTCGAAACCTCAGGAGAACTGTGCTATAATGTTCTCCTGGGGGTGTTTTTGTTGGGGAAATCTAGTAGGAAAAAGCGCAAAAAGCCATTATCCTCCAACCTGAAATACGAACTATACGGCATCCTGCTGCTGCTGTTTTCGGTCATCACGCTCGCAAGGGAAGGCTCCGTCGGGAAGTCGATCGCGTTCCTGTTCCGCGTGCTCGTCGGCAACTTGGAGCCCGTCTTGTCGATCGTATTGATATATATTGCGGTGTACCATTTCATGATCCGCAGGCAATGGCCGTCCGGCTGGTCCGTCAAGGCTTCCGGCATCGCGCTCTTCCTGGTCGGATGGATGGTCAGCTTACATAACGGGTTGTTCGCGGCGCTCATGCCCGAAGGCGGGTACACGGGAGGATGGGTCGTCTCCCAGACGTGGGAAGTGCTGAAGAGTCACATGATCGGCGGGGGGCTGACGTTCACGGCCGATGCCGGCGGGGGTATGATCGGGGGACTGGCGTACGCCGCGATCTACGTCCTATTCGGCACCGTCGGCGCGAAGCTGATTCAGTTCGCATTGTACGCGATCGGGATTTTGTTGTTTACCGGATGGTCCTACGTACAAATCATCGGCGCCGTTCGCCGCTTCGCCGCCCGCGTGCTCGGCCGCCTCGGCCGAACGACGCGGGAGACGTTCCAACTGCTCAGCGACCGCGGTCCGTCGTCGGGCGGCGGCGCCGTCACGAAGCGCAAGGCGAAGCCCGCCGCGAAGATGGAAGTCTCCCTCGACGACGAATTCGACGAGGAGAACTGGAAGCCGGACAAGCCCCAGAAGAAGACGTGGTTCCACAAGGTATCGGGCTTCGGCGACGGGGAGAAAGCGGCGAAGTCCGTCGGAACGCAGGAAGGCGGCGGCGCGAGCGAGGAAGAACCCGTCGAAGAAGTCGTTTATCGCGCGCCGGAGGAGCCCTCGCCATCCTCGCAAGCGACGCCCGAGCCGCCGCCGGAAGAGCGTCATGAACCGGTATTCGTCGATTTCCTCGATCACGTTCGCGAATCGGTGCAGCGCGCCGCGGGCTACGAGCCAGAGCCGATCGAGTCGGATCCGGTCGCCGCGCTGCCGGCGCCCGCCGCAGCGGGCGCCGGGGAAGGGTCTCCGGCGGACGTCTCGCTCGAGGAACCGCTGCCGGCGCACGTCCCCGCCCCTCCGGCGAAGCCGTACGTGCTGCCGCCGTTTCATCTGCTCTCCCGTCCGGGCGGAGGCAAGGGCGGCGAGTCGCTCGACACGATCGCGCGGGAGAACGCGCGCAAGCTGGAGACGACGCTGGAGAGCTTCGGCGTACGCGCGAAGGTGCTGCAGGTCGTTCGCGGTCCCGCGGTGACGCGCTACGAAATCCAGCCGGACGTCGGCGTGAAGGTCAGCCGGATCGTAAGCCTCACCGACGACATCGCGCTCGCCCTCGCGGCGAAGGATATCCGGATGGAAGCGCCGATCCCGGGCAAGTCCGCGATCGGCATCGAGGTGCCGAACACGGAAGTATCGATCGTCACGCTGCGCGAGGTCATGGAGACGTCCGCATTCCACGAATCGGACGCTCGACTCACGATCGCGCTCGGCCGCGACATCTCGGGCCAGCCGATCGTCGCGAACCTCGCCAAGATGCCGCACTTGCTCGTCGCCGGCGCGACCGGCTCGGGCAAGTCCGTCTGCATTAACGGCATTATTACCAGCGTGCTGTATAAGGCGAAGCCGGACGAAGTGAAGTTTCTGATGATCGACCCGAAGATGGTCGAATTGAACGTCTATAACGGGATTCCGCATTTGCTGGCGCCCGTCGTCACCGATCCGCGCCGCGCCTCCCTCGCGCTCAAGAAGATCGTCGTCGAGATGGAGAAGCGGTACGAGGCGTTCTCGAAGTCGGCTACGCGCAACATCGAAGGCTATAACGCGCAGTTGATCGAGAAGGGCGAGACGCCGTTGCCGTATATCGTCGTCATCGTGGACGAGCTCGCGGACCTCATGATGGTCGCGGCGGGCGACGTCGAGGACGCGATCACGCGTCTCGCGCAGATGGCGCGCGCCGCCGGCATTCATCTGATCATCGCGACGCAGCGCCCGTCCGTCGACGTCATCACCGGCGTCATCAAGGCGAACATTCCGTCGCGGATCGCGTTCGGCGTCTCGTCGCAGGTCGACTCCCGCACGATTCTGGACATGGCAGGCGCGGAGAAGCTGCTCGGCCGCGGCGACATGCTGTTCGTTCCGGTCGGCGCGTCCAAGGCGGTCCGCGTCCAAGGCGCGTTCTTGTCGGACAACGAGGTCGAGGCGGTCGTAACGTTCTGCCGGGATCAGGAGAAGGCGCAATATCGGGAAGAGCTCGTTCCGGAAATTCTGGAGAGCGACGACGGAGGAGACGACCAGCTGGACGAGCTGTTCGATCAGGCGGTCGTCATCGTGCTCGAAGCGAAGCAAGCGTCCGTCTCGCTGCTCCAGCGGCGCATGCGGATCGGCTACACCCGCGCCGCGCGCCTCATCGACCAGATGGAAGCCAAGGGCGTCGTAGGTCCGTACGAGGGCAGCAAGCCCCGCGAGGTGCTGCTGTCGTACGAGCAGTATCAAGGCGGCCGATTAAGCTCGTAACCGAAACGGGACGCATAGAACAAATTCGCCTTCCTCATACTACATAAGGAAAGAGACTGCAACTTATGTAGAGAAAGGTTGAATCGATGCATGCGAACTCGACTGCTCTTGGTTACGCTCTGTCTCGTCGTCGGGCTGGCCTTCGGCTTGCACGCGAAGCAACGCATCGGAGGCGACGGTGCGGAGGAAGCGTTCAGCAAGACGACCTTAAAATACGGCGCCGTCGGGCAGGATGTAAGGGAGCTGCAAGGCAGGCTTAAGTTCTTAGGGTATTATAACGGAGCGATCGACGGCGATTTCGGGTATTCGACGCTCACCTCCGTCAAGAACTTCCAATGGAAGTTCGGCATGAAAGCCGACGGCATCGTCGGGGCGACCACGAAGCTGAAGTTGTACAACGCTACGAAAAATTGGAGACCGGGGGCCGACACGGGCGGAGGGGCGACGGCGTCGAAGCCGAAGGCGGAGAGCACCGGCGCCGCGAGCAAGATCCAGCCGTCATCGCATCGCGGCTTCTCGAGCAACGACCTGAAGATGATGGCGAACGCGGTGTACGGCGAAGCGCGCGGCGAACCGTACGAAGGCCAGGTCGCCGTCGCGGCCGTCATCTTGAATCGCGTGGAGAGCGCCAGCTTTCCGAATACGCCTTCGGGCGTCATCTTCCAGCCGGGGGCGTTCACTGCGGTCGCCGACGGGCAAATTTGGCTGACGCCGAACGAAAGCGCGATGAAGGCGGTGCAGGACGCGCTCAACGGATGGGATCCGTCCGACGGCTGCCTGTACTACTTCAATCCGGTGACCGCGACGTCGAAGTGGATTTGGACGCGACCGCAATATAAGCAGATCGGTAAACATATTTTCTGCCGGTAAGACATACACTTCCGGAGAAGAAGCGACGGGAAGAAGCGATCCCCACGTTTCCTATTTCTCGCTCCGCCAGGGGAAGAAGGGAACCGTCGGGTTGCTTCTTTTCCTTTTCGGGGCGCTTCATTGTACTTCGATCGAAGATTTTCTTATAATAACGGGAAGACATCCGAATGGAAGGAGTTTCCGCCCATGGGAACGACACGCTTTGAACGGGATGCCGTCGGCGGCATCCGCCTGCACGTGCTCACCACCGATCGCTTCAAGACGACGGCCGTCTCGGTCTTCGTCGGTACGCTGCTGCAGGAATCGACGGCGACGTCCGTCGCGCTCGCGCCGTTCGTGCTGCGCCGCGGCAACGCGACGTATCCGGAGACGAAGGCGTTCCGGGAGGCGCTCGACGATCTGTACGGCGCGGGCTTCGGCTTCGATATTTATAAACGGGGCGATTATCAGATCGTCAACTTCCGCATGGACGTGATCCGCAACGAGTTCGCGGCAGGGGGCGAACCGCTCCTCCAGCAGGCGATCGCGTTCCTCGGAGAGACGTTGACGCGGCCGGCGCTCGAGAACGGGCGATTCCGCGGCGCTTACGTAGATGCGGAGAAGCACACGGTTCAGAAGAAGCTCGAGGCGATCGTGAACGACAAGGGGCGGTACGCCGCGGAACGATGCATCGAGGAGATGTGCAAGGACGAGCCTTACCGGCTCCACCCGCTGGGGCAGAAGGAGGATCTCGACAAGATTACGCCGGAGTCGTTATACGCGTCGTATCAAGCTTGGCTCTCCGAAGCCCCGATCGACGTATACGTCGTGGGCAACGCGACGTTGGACGAGGTGAAGAAGCTCGTCCGCGAGGCGTTCGCCGTTCGCGGCGAAGACGCGCCGACGCCGTACACGTCCTCCCGCCGCACGAAGCAGGTGACCGAGGTCAACACCGTGATCGAGCGGATGGAGGTCGGCCAAGGCAAGCTGAACATGGGCATCCGCACGCCGGCCGCTTACGCCGAACCGAGCTACGCGACGGCGCTGCTGTATAACGGCATCCTGGGCAGCTTCCCGCATTCGAAGCTGTTCCTGAACGTTCGGGAGAAGGAAAGCCTCGCGTATTACGCTTCGTCCCGTCTGGACGGCCATAAGGGAATTATAACGATCCAGTCCGGCATCGAAATCGATAAATACGAGCGCGCCGTGGAAATCATTAAGAAGCAGCTCGAGGCGATGCGCGCCGGCGACATCTCGGACCTCGAGATGAACCAGACGAAGGCGATGATTTCGAATCATCTGCGCGAGATGAACGACAGCGCCTACGAGATGATCGGCTTCGACTTCAATACGGTGCTGTCGGGGAAAGAACGCACCGCGGAAGGGCTGCTCGAGGAGATCGAGCGCGTGAGCGTGCCCGACATCGCGGCGTTCGCCCAAGACGTGCAGTTGGACACCGTCTACTTCTTGCGCGACCGGAAGGAGGACTAAGCCGTGATCAAACACGAATATCCGAAGGTCCAGGAAACCGTCTACTCGGAGACGCTCGACAACGGACTGACCGTCTACGTGCTGCCGAAGGAAGGCTTCTCGAAGACGTTCGCGACCTTCTCCACGAAATACGGTTCGATCGACAACCACTTCGCCGTCGGGGACGAGGCGCCGGTTCGGGTGCCGGACGGTATCGCGCACTTCCTCGAGCATAAGATGTTCGAGGAGCCGGAGGGCGACATCTTCGCGACGTTCGCCTCGAACGGGGCGTCCGCCAATGCGTATACGAGCTTCGACCGCACCGTCTATTTATTCTCGGCGACGGATCGCATCCGGGAGAACGTGACGACGCTCATTAATTTCGTACAGAACCCGTATTTTACGGACGAGAACGTCTTTAAGGAAAAGGGCATCATCGGCCAAGAAATCAAGATGTACGCCGATCAACCCGACTGGCGGGTCTACTTCGGCCTGATCGAAGCGATGTACGAACGGCATCCGGTTCATATCGACATCGCCGGCACCGTAGAATCGATCCACGAGATCAGCAAGGAAACGTTGTATCAGTGCTACCACACGTTCTATCACCCCACGAACATGACCGTCTTTATCGTCGGCGGCGTCGATCCGCAGGAGATGATCGACCTTGTGAAGGCCAACCAAGCGGGGAAGATGTTCAAGCCGCAGGGCGACATTCGGCGCATCTTCGACGAGGAGCCCGCAGGCGTCCGAATGAAGGAGAAGCTCGTGAAGCTGCCGGTATCGATCCCGAAATGCTTGTTCGGCATCAAGGAGACGAAGGTCGGCTTCTACGGCGCCGAGCTGCTCCGACGCGAGCTCGCTACGAAGCTGCTGTTCGATATGCTGTTCAGCCCGAGCTCGAAGCTGTATCAGGCGCTGTACGACGAGAAGCTGATCACCGACAGCTTCGGCGCGGAATATAACGCGAGCGAGCAGTATGCGTTCTCCGTTATCGGCGGGGACACGAGGGACCCGGAGGCGCTCGTCGCTCGCGTGCGCGAAGAGGTCGAAGCGTGGAAGTCCTCCGGCGTTCCGGAGGAGCTGTTCGAGCGGACGCGCCGCAAGAAGATCGGCGGATTTTATCGAATGCTGAATTCGCCGGAAGCGATCGCCGGGGAGTTCACGAAGCATCGGTTCAGAGGCACGAACGTTTTCGATGTGTTAGAATTATATGAGCAAATATCATTAGACGAAGTGGAAGCGCGGTTGCAGGAGCATTTCGATTGGGAGCAGCTTTCCGTCTGTATCGTCAAAAGCGAGTGAATCGACCCAGCATGAATAAGTCTTTGCGTGAAACGACCGTCCTCGTGACGGGCGCGAGCCGCGGCATCGGCGCCGCGATCGCGGAGCGGTTCGCCTCCGTCGGGATGAAGGTGGCGATCCACTATTTGGAGCAGCACGAGTCGGCTAACGAGACGGCGCGGCGCTGCTTGCGCCACGGCGCGGAGGTGCTGACGGCCACGGCCGATCTGCGCAGCCGGGAGCAAATCGAGCGGATGCAGGAGAAGCTGCTCAAGCACGGCATGGTTCCCGATATCGTCGTCAACAACGCGGGCATCTCGCATTACGGGATGCTCGCGGACGCGACGGAGGCGGACTGGGACAATGTGATGGACATCAACCTGAAGGGGATGTTCCTGACGACGCAGACGTTCATGCCCTCCATGGTGTCTCAGAAGTACGGCAGGATCATCAACGTCTCCTCCGTGTGGGGCATCGCCGGCGCCTCCTGCGAGGTGTTGTATTCTACCGCTAAGGGCGGCATGAACGCGTTCACGAAGGCGCTCGCGAAGGAGCTTGCGCCTTCGGGCATTACCGTTAACGCCGTGGCGCCGGGCCCGGTCGATACGGCGATGATGGGCGGCTTCGAGGCGGCGGAGAAGGAGCGGCTCGCGGAGGACATTCCCGCGGGACGCTTCGCCTTGCCGGAGGAGATCGCATCGCTCGTGTACTTCCTCGCCTTGCCGGAATCCGGCTATATTAACGGTCAGATCATTTCGCCGAACGGCGGCTGGCTCACCTGATCCGAGACCGAACGACGCGCGTGCATAACGAACGCCCATTCCGCGAATATTATGAGGGGTCACAATCCATCATCATTTTCGAAAAGGGAGGACGAACGGCATGGCGACATCGACATCGGTACTGAGCACGTATGATAAATGGAAGCAATTCCTCGGGGAGCGCGTGAAGAACGCCCGCGCCGCCGGCATGAACGACGCTACGATCCAGAAGCTCGCGACGGACATCGGCGATTTCCTCGCGAACAAGGTCGATCCGAAGAACGACGAGGAGCGCGTATTGAAGGAGCTATGGGCGGTCAGCGACGAGAACGAAAAGAAAGTCATGGCCGGCATAATGATGAAGCTTGTCGACTAACAAGGGACAAGTCCCTGCGAGCCCCGTCCGAAGGCCGCGAATCGGATATTCGATTCGCGCGTCTTCGCAGGGGCTT
This sequence comes from Paenibacillus sp., assembly GCA_031181325.1. Lineage (GTDB taxonomy): Bacteria > Bacillota > Bacilli > Paenibacillales > YIM-B00363 > Paenibacillus_AE. The sequence continues at coordinate 6,612 of JAPSKX010000118.1, read as the reverse complement.
TTCTTCGCTTTTTTTAGACGGAGGCAGGAATGCATAGAATTTTGTAGAATATAATCGAAATACGCGGTTTTTCTTGGCATTTTAGGATGGAGTGACGTCAATTGGAACAGAAACAATGGTACATGGAATATAAGATACATAAGAATCGTCCGGGACTCCTCGGCGATATCGCTTCGCTCATGGGCATGATGTCCATTAACATCATTACGATCAACGGCGTCGAGGACATGACGCGCGGGATGCTGCTGCAAACCGACGACGACGAGAAAATCGAAATCATGGGTAAGATGTTAAAAAAAGTGGATAATATAACCGTAACGGCGCTCCGCGCGCCGAAGCTCGTCGACATCTTGGCGGTGCGGCACGGACGCTATATCGAACGCGATTCGGACGATCGCAAGACGTTCCGCTTCACGCGGGACGAGTTGGGTCTGCTCGTCGACTTCCTCGGCGAAGTGTTCAAGCGCGAAGGCAATCAGATCGTCGGCCTGCGAGGCATGCCTCGCGTGGGGAAGACGGAGTCGATCATCGCCGGCAGCGTATGCGCGAACAAGCGCTGGACGTTCGTCTCCTCGACGCTGCTGAGGCAGACGGTACGAAGTCAACTGTCGGAGGACGAGTTCAATCCGAACAACGTATTTATTATCGACGGCATCGTCAGCACGATTCGCTCGAACGAGAAGCATCACATGCTGCTTCAGGAAATCATGGAGATGCCGTCCACGAAGGTGGTCGAGCACCCGGACATCTTCGTGAAGGAGTCGGGCTTCGATATCCATCGGTTCGACTATATCATCGAGCTGCGCAACTCGCCGGACGAAGAAATATCGTACGAGTCGTTCACGAACAACTATGAGGGATTTTAAGATCAGGAGGTGACAGGAGTGTCTGACCTCGGGCAACTGCTTCGCAAGGCGCGCACGGAACAAAATATCAGTTTGGACCAGCTCCAAGAGACGACGAAAATTCGCAAACGGTATTTGGAAGCGATCGAGGAAGGCAAATACGACATCCTACCCGGCACGTTTTATGTTCGCGCATTCATCAAGCAATATTCCGAAGCGGTCGGACTCGATGCCGACGAGGTGTTCCGGCTGTATGCGCATATCATCCCGTCCGCGGATCCCGAGCCGTCGACGGAGCCGATTCGCATGGCCCGCCGCCGCGTCGTCAATCCGCCGGAGCGCGTCGGGAAGTGGGCGTCGGCGCTCCTCATGATCGCCTTCCCGATTCTCATCATCGGGGTCGTCTATTTTTATTACTTGAATAATCATCCGAGTTCTAAGGACAACGTGCTTCCGAACGAGCCGATCACGGACAGCTCCGCGGCCGAGCAGCAAGGAGGAGCGATCGAGGGCGGGGGCGGCGCGGACGCCCCGGTCGAGACGCCGACGGCGCCCGACCCGACCCCGCCGCCTCCTCCCGAACCGGAGCCGGACGTCGTCTTCGTCGATAAGTTTACGATCAGCAACAATTCGGTGGAGCGCTTCGAGGTGCGGAACGCGGACAAAGTGTCTATCGAGTTGAAGGTTGTCGTCGGAGAAGCGTGGATCGGCGTGACGCATGCCGACTCGAAGTCTAAGTATTTGCATCAGGGCGGCATGAAGGCGGGCGACTCGTACGCGGAACAGTTCGATCATAATGTGTACCTCAATATCGGCCGGGCGAACGCGGTGCAGCTGACCGTGAACGGGGTCGTCGTCGAGATGGGGACGGAGCCGAACCCGCGCCGCTTCCAATTCGAGCTCGCCGGGTCGGAGGGGAACGTCGAGTCGGCGACGACGGGCAACGAATAATCGATGGACGCCGGGGCATCCTAACGTTAGCAAGAATGTCACCATTCTACAGCGAAGCGAGGGAGCTCCATGACCATCAGTTGGATCGTCACCGGACTTGGCGTCGTCGTGAGCCTGTTAGGCTGGTATTTGACGCCGGACGCTTGGGGGTACGGCATCTTCGGTTTCGGACTGGCCCACATCGTCCTCGGCATTCTGGACATGTTTCGGGATCCGGCTCGCAGCCGGACGTAACATATCTTATCGAAGGGAGCGTTCGCCGAATCGCCGGCGGGCGCTCTTTTCGTTGGTTTTGGCTTCCGGCGCGATTCTTGGTATACTATTGGGTACAACCAATTTTCGGAAGGAGCGGAAGCACCCATGGCATCGGAATATTCGTTCGACGTCGTGTCGAAGGTGGATATGAACGAATTACAGAACGCGGTGACGCAAGCGGAGAAGGAAATCGCGACGCGATTCGACTTCAAGGGCAGCAAGAGCGAGATCAAGCTGGAGAAGGACGCCCTCATTCTCGTCTCCGACGACGAGTACAAGCTTGCCAGCGTGATCGATATTTTGCAGAGCAAGATGGTGAAACGCGGCATCTCCGTTAAGAACATGGATTTCGGCAAGCTGGAGCCGGCCTCGGGCGGCACGGTCCGCCAGCAGGTGAAGCTGAAGCAAGGCATCGGGCAGGAGGACGCGAAGAAGATGAACATCTTGATTCGCGACTCGAAGCTGAAGGTCAAGTCGCAAATCCAAGGCGACCAGCTTCGCGTCACGGGCAAGAGCAAGGACGATCTGCAAGCCGTCATGGCGCTGCTGCGCGGCGCGGATCTGCCGCTCGAGCTGCAGTTCGTTAACTACAAGTAAAGGTCTTCGAGCCGATTCCGCTTAGGGTCGGCTCTCTTCCATGGCACGGACATCCTTTTGACCTCTCTAGCATGGTTATATTATAATGGCATCGATTGGAATGGGATAAACATTGGGGGATACCATGCATGACCGAGAAAATTAAGATGGTCACGCTCGGCTGCGAAAAAAACTTGGTCGACTCGGAGATTATGTCGGGCCTCGTCGCGCAGCGCGGGTATGAGCTTGTAGAAGATAAAGAAGAGGCGACGGTCATCATCGTCAATACATGCGGCTTCATCGACGCCGCGAAGGAAGAGTCCGTCAACACGATTCTCGAGATGGCGGAGCTTAAGGAGACGGGATCGCTGAAGGCGCTGATCGTCTCGGGATGCCTTACGCAGCGGTATAAGGAAGCCTTGATGCAGGAGATGCCGGAGATCGACGGCATCGTCGGCACCGGCGACTTCGATAAGATCAACGACATCGTCGACGAAGCGCTGCGGGGCAAGAAGCCGGTCGCCGTCGGCAATCCGATCTTCAACTACGATCAGAAGCTGCCGCGCAAGCTGTCGACGCCGCGCTATACCGCATATGTGAAGATCGCGGAAGGCTGCGACAACGCTTGCACGTTCTGCTCGATTCCGATCATGCGCGGCGCGTTCCGCAGCCGTTCCGTCGAATCGATCGTCGCCGAGGTGGAGCAGTTGGCGGCGCAAGGCGTGAAGGAAGTATCGCTCATCGCGCAGGATTCTACGAATTACGGCACCGACTTATATGATTCTTTCATGCTGCCGACGCTGCTGCATCGCGTCAGCGAAGTGGAAGGGATCGAATGGGTGCGGCTCCATTACGCGTATCCCGGCTTCTTCACGGACGAGCTGATCGAAGCGATCGCCTCGAACCCGAAGATTTGCAAATACATCGACATGCCGCTGCAGCATAGCGAGGACAGCATCTTGAAGCGGATGCGCCGGCCGGGCCGCGGTCGGGACGTGCGGGAGCTCGTCGCGAAGATTCGCGCGAAGGTGCCGGACGCCGTGCTTCGCACGTCGATCATCGTCGGCTTCCCGGGAGAGACGGAAGAGGACTTCGAGAACCTCGTCTCGTTCGTGCGCGAGGTGAAGTTCGACCGTCTCGGCGTCTTCACGTATTCGAAGGAAGAGGACACGCCGGCGGCGCGACTCCCGAATCAAGTGCCGGAGGACGTAAAGGAATACCGCGCGTCCCGCCTAATGGAAGTGCAGCGCGAGGTGGCGAAGGCCGCGAACGGCCGCTTCGTCGGCCGGACGATGGACGTGCTCATCGAACGGTACGACGGCCGCAACGACGTCTTCATCGGCCGCTCGCAATACGACGCGCCGGAGATCGACGGGGAAGTGTTCGTGACCGGCTGCACGCCGGAGATCGGTAAGCTGCAGAAGGTGCGCATCACGCATTCGCTCGATTACGACTTGTCGGGAGTCGGTGTGTCCGCATGAACTTAGCGAATCGGATTACGCTCGCGCGCATCTTTCTCGTTCCGATCATTATGTTTTTCTTGCTGGTCAGCTTTAACTTGCCCGAGCTCCGCTTGGGCGAGTTCTCTATTACATACAATCAGATCATCGCCACGCTCATCTTCATCGTCGCGGCCGCCACGGACGGCCTCGACGGCTATATCGCGCGGTCGCGCAAGATGGTGACGAATCTCGGCAAGCTGCTCGATCCGCTCGCCGACAAGCTGCTCGTCGCGGCGGTGCTCATCTCGCTCGTCGAGATGCACAAGGTCGACGCGTGGATCGCGGTCGTCATTATTTCCCGTGAGTTCGCGATCACGGGTCTTCGCCAGGTCGCGCTGCTCGAGGGCAAGGTGGTCGCCGCCAGCGCGTGGGGCAAGTGGAAGACGGGCATTCAAATTACGATGATCATCGCATTGCTGTTGAACAATTTTCCGTTTTATTTCGTCGGAGTTCCGTTCGATCTGATTTCGAGTTGGGCGGCTGCGGCGATCACGATTTACTCGGGTATCGATTATTTCGTGAAAAACAAGAACGTCATCGACGACGTGCGGTAAGGAGGCCGATTCGAAGGAGCGCATCGCGGGTGCGCTTGCGTTCGAGCGGCTTTTTTCTTTTGCGCCGTTCCCTTGAGACGTAGGCAAGGACAAGAGAAAGGACTTTGCGTCCCATCTCCTTGATTTCCCTTCGCACGACCGAGGGGAGCCAGCATTTTCTATATTCAAACGGTAAGGAGCGATGGTTGGATGAAGGCGGAAATCGTCGCGGTCGGCACGGAACTGCTGCTCGGCCAAATCGTGAATACGAACGCGCAATATATAGCGGAGGCGTGCGCCGGGATCGGCATAGACATCTATTATCAGACGGTGGTAGGCGACAATATGGACCGCATCGTGTCGGCGCTGCGTCTCGCGTCGGAGCGCGCGGACGTCGTGATTTGTACGGGCGGCCTCGGGCCGACGATGGACGATCTGACGCGGGACGCGCTCGGGGTGCATGTCGGCGCGGAGCTCGTCATGGATGCCGACGGACTGCGGAAGATAGAAGCGTACTTCGCCGAACGCGGCGCCGTTATGGTCGAGAGCAACCGTCGTCAAGCGTTGACGCTTGCGGGAGCGGACGTGCTGCCCAACGATACGGGGATGGCCGTCGGCACGGCGTTACGCCGGGACGGCAAGCTGTACGTGCTGCTGCCGGGGCCTCCGCGCGAGCTGAAGCCGATGTTCGAACGCTACGCGATTCCTTGGCTGCGGGCGAATATGAACGAGTCGAAGCCGCTCTTTTCGAAGTCGCTGAAGTTCGCCGGCATCGGAGAGTCGGGGCTCGAGCACGCGCTGATCGACTTGATCGAGTCGCAGGACGACCCGACGATCGCGCCGTACGCGAAGGAAGGCGAAGTGATGATCCGGCTGACGTCGCGGGCCGCGACCGAAGCGGAGGCGTTCGGGAAGATGGCGGCGACGGAGTCGGAAATCCGACGCCGCGTCGGCGACCATCTCTACGCGGAGGAGGACGTCAGCCTGGATGCGGTCATCGTGCGGCTGCTGCGGCAGCGCGGACTGACGCTGTGCGCGGCGGAGAGCTGCACCGGGGGACTGTTCGCCGACATGACGACGTCGCATCCCGGCAGCTCGGCAGTGTTCCTAGGCGGCGTCGTGAGCTACTCCGACTTCGCGAAGACGGAGCTGCTCGGCGTGCCGGCGTCGCTGCTGCGCGGCGAAGGCGCCCCCGGCGCGGTAAGCGCCGCGACGGCCGCCGCGATGGCGGAGGGCGCAAGATCCCGGCTGGGGACGACGTTCGCGGTGTCGTTCACGGGCGTAGCCGGGCCTGGCGCGTCCGAGGACGGCAAGCCGGCGGGGCTCGTGTATCTCGGCCTGGCCGAGGAGGGCCGTCCGACGGAGGTGCGGGAGCTGAAGCTGTCCGGCAGCCGGGACATCGTGAAGCTGCGCGCTTGCCGGGCTGGCTTCTACGAGCTGTGGAAGCGGCTGCGGTAACGCTTGCCAATCGGACGGGGTTCGGGGTATGATGGGAGTACGGAAGAACCGTGGCGATTGATGCGCTGCGGTTTTTTTTTTGCGTCCTTCGGCCGGGGATGGCATATTTGCTCGTTGGGGAAGTTCAGCGGCGCTTGCCGGCAGCCGCAAGGTATGGAGCAGGAATTGTTTAGGATGAACGCTGTAAGCTCCCGCTACTTTCGCATTACTTACGCGCTCGGCGTTTCGTCCGGCGGTTCGGCGAGCGCGGCGAGCAGCCGTCTCCTCCGTCGCAGGTTCGGAATCGGCCGGCGAACGCGATGTGAACAAAAAAAGTCGAATGTATGTTCGAAAAAATGGTTGGCAAGCGAGCGAAAAGAAGGTATCATACAAGTATCAGAGAAAAGGAAGTGTTCATTGTGAGCGATCGGAAAGCCGCATTAGAGATGGCGCTCCGCCAGATCGAGAAGCAATTCGGCAAGGGTTCTATCATGAAGCTCGGAGAAAGCGCGC
>JAPSKX010000117.1 GCA_031181325.1 Paenibacillus sp. | reverse complement strand
ACTTGGTAAAAATCTATAAAACGTCCGACCTCGAGGTCGTCGCGCTGCAGGGGCTGGATTTAACGATCGAGCAAGGCGAATTGACGGCGATCATCGGCAACTCGGGGAGCGGCAAGTCGACGCTGCTGAACATGCTCGGCGGACTCGACCGGCCGTCCGCGGGACGGCTCTGGGTCGACGGGAAGGATATGCTGAAGTTCAGCGAACGGGAGCTGACGCAATACAAGAAGGAAACCGTCGGGTTCGTCTGGCAGAACAAGGCGAGAAACTTGATTCCGTATTTAACGGCCCGCGAAAATGTGGAAATCCCGATCCTGCTGAAGGGTCGGCGGAAGCGACTCCGCGCGTTGGAGCTGCTCGAAGCGGTCGGCATGTCCCATCGCGTGGACAACCGGCTCGAGCAGCTGTCCGGCGGGGAGCAGCAGCGCGTCGCGATCGCGATCGCGCTCGCCAATCATCCGAAGCTGCTGCTCGCGGACGAGCCGACGGGCTCGGTCGACACGAAGACCGCCGCGCTCATCATGGAGCTGTTCAACCGCTTGAATCGCGAGATGGGACTTACGATCGTCATCGTCACGCACGACCAGCGGCTGGCCAGGCAGGTCGGCCGCGTGGTGGCGATCCGAGACGGCCGGACGTCGAGCGAGCTCGTAAGGCGCGCCAGTTACGAGGAACGGCTCGCGGAGATGGAGCGGGAGACGGCGGCGTCCGCCGCGGAAGACGATTCCCATGAGGAATACGTCGTCATGGACGGAGCCGGCAGAATCCAAGTGCCGGCCAATTATTTAGAGTCGCTGGGCCTTGTGGGCAGCAACCGAATCAAGCTGCAGCTCGAGGGCGATCGTATCGTCATGACGTCGCCCGCGAAGAAGGAAGAGTAAGCTCGAAATCCGATGCTTCGGCGATTCGCCCGATCCGCGCGGCATGGCGGACGGGCGAATTTTCGTACTGGACGGCTCGCGGGCGCATAACATATAATGGACTGTGTAAACGTTAACACAACAGGGTCGACCGGGGAACGAAGGTGCAGGGTATGATGTCGAAGAAGCTGACGGTCAAGGACGTCGCGCGCGAAGCCGGCGTGTCGACCGCCACCGTCTCCAGAGTGCTGAACCGAACCGGTTACGTCAGCGAGTCGGTGAGGGTGCAGGTGCTGGACGTCGTGGAACGGCTGCAATATCAGCCGAATTCGATCGCGAGAAGCTTGAAGCAAGAGAAGACGAATACGATCGGCATCGTCGTGCCGGACATGACGAACCCGTACTTCATGACGATCGCTCGGCATATTCAGCGCAGCTGCGTGAGCGCGGGATACCATCTGCTGCTCATGGATTCGGAGGAGGACGCGGCGAAGGAGTGCGATGCGCTCGATCTGCTCATGGAGAAGCGAGTGGAAGCGATCGTGCTCGCGGGCACCGAACGGAATCGCGACAAGCTGACGTCGATCCGCGCGAGGGGGACGGCGCTCGTTCTCATCGACCGCCGCATCGAGGGCGTCGACGCGGACGTCGTCTGCGAGGATAACGCGAACGTGACGGTACGGGCGGTGACCGAGCTGCTCGATCGCGGCCATCGCCGCGTCGGCGTTATCGCGGGGCCCGAGCGTATCGTCACGGCGAGAGAGCGGTCCGAGGGCGTCGCGGCAGCGTTCCGTGAGCGCGGCTTGTCGATCGATCCGGCGCTCGTCTTCGCGGGCGATTATACGAGGGAATCGGGTCGCCGCGCGGCGATCGCCCTGATGAAGGCCGCGCAGCCGCCGACCGCCGTGTTTTCCGCCAACAACGAGATGACGTACGGTTTTTATCTCGGGCTGCGGGAAGCAGGCGTCGATGCGGCGTCCGTAGAGGTCGTGTCGTTCGGGGATTTGGAATTTTCCGCGTTGTTCCGGCAGAGGCTGACGGTCATCCGCCAAGATCCCGAATGGATCGGCTCCACGGCCGGGGAGACGGTGCTCGTCCGATTGAGAGCGCCCGATCGCGATCGCGTCGAGAATGTCCGCATGCCGACGATTGAGACGAAGCATTAAATTTTTTTGCGTGGATGTGTAATCGATAACACATAGAAGAAATCATGCTTATTCCTAGGAGGAATGCGATTTATGACGAATGCGCCCATCATCCGCAACCGACTGCAAGGGGATATGCCCAAGATCGGCATCCGCCCGATCATCGACGGCCGCCTCGGCGGCATCCGCGAGTCGCTCGAAGCGCCGACGATGAAGATGGCGGAGGCTTGCGCGCGCTTCCTGTCGGAAAACTTGCGTCATTCGAACGGACTGCCGGTGGAATGCGTCATCGCGGATACGACGATCGGCGGGGTCGCGGAAGCGGCGCGCACGGCGGAGAAGTTCCGCAAGGAAGGCGTCGGACTTACGATCTCCGTTACGCCGTCCTGGTGCTACCCGCTCGAGACGATCGACTCCGATCCGCAGATGCCGAAGGCGATCTGGGGGTTCAACGGCACCGAGCGCCCGGGCGCCGTGTACCTCGCGTCCGCGCTCGCGGCCCACAATCAGAAGGGCCTTCCGGCGTTCGGCATCTATGGGCGCGACGTGCAGGACATCGGCGACGAGACGATTCCCGCGGACGTGCAAGAGAAGCTGCTGCAGTTCGCGAAGGCGGGCTTGGCCGTCGCGACGATGCGGGGCAAGTCGTATTTGTCGCTCGGCGGCGTCTCGATGGGCATCGCGGGCTGCGTTGTCGACGAGCGCTTCTTCCAGGAGTACCTCGGCATGCGCAACGAATATGTGGATATGACGGAGTTCGTACGTCGGATGGAACGCGAAATCTACGATAAGGACGAATACGCCAGAGCGCTCGCATGGACGAAGGCGAATTGCCGCGTCGGGACCGACGTGAATCCGCCGGAGCTGACGCGAACCGCCGAGCAGAAGGAGCGGGACTGGGAGACGGTCGTAAAGATGGCGCTTATCGCGCGGGACCTCATGATCGGCAATCCGAAGCTGGCGGAGATGGGGTACGGCGAAGAAGCGCATGGGCATAACGCGATCGCGGCCGGCTTCCAAGGACAGCGCGCGTGGACGGATCACTTCCCGACGGGCGACTTCCTCGAAGCAATGCTGTCGAGCTCCTTCGATTGGAACGGCATCCGCGAGCCGTACATGATGTCGACGGAGAACGATAACTTGAACGCCGTCACGATGCTGTTCGGCCACTTGCTGACGGATCGGGCGCAAATCTTCGCCGACGTGCGCACGTATTGGAGCCCGGACGCGGTGAAGCGCGTGACCGGCTATACGCTCGAAGGTGCGGCGGCCGGCGGCGTCATTCACCTGATTAACTCCGGACCGGCGGCGCTGGACGGCACGGGCGAGCAGAAGGACGCGGCCGGGCGGCCGACGATGAAGCCGTTCTGGGACGTCACGGAAGAAGACGTCGACGCATGCCTCGCCGCGACGACCTGGCGGCCTGCGGTCGACTTCTTCCGCGGCGGCGGCTTCTCGACCGACTACACGACGCGCGGCGGCATGCCGCTCACGATGGCGCGCCTGAATCTGATCAAGGGCGCAGGGCCGGTGCTGCAAATCGCGGAAGGCTATTCCGTCGAGCTGCCGGACGAGGTGCACGACGTTCTGGACGAACGTTCGAATCCGACGTGGCCGACGACGTGGTTCGTGCCGAACCTGACGGGCGAGCCGGCGTTCAAGGACGTCTACGCGGTCATGAACAACTGGGGCTCCAACCATTGCGCCGTCAGCTACGGTCACGTCGGCGCCGACCTCATTACGCTCGCTTCGATGCTGCGCATTCCGGTCAGCATGCACAACGTGCCGAGCGAGCGGCTGTTCCGCCCGAGCGCATGGTCGCACTTCGGCGCGAACGATCCGACGGGCGCCGATTACCGCGCGTGCTCGGCATATGGCCCGCTCTATAAGTAAGCTTCCGAATCCTTCCCCCGGCGCCGCCGGCGGGAGGGACTTTTTTTTTCTGACTACGGACGGAAAAACCGATCCCGCTTCGAATGTTGTGGCGACGACATCCATGCACATATCCATGCGGGAAGAAGGAGGCGCTGCTATGAAAGTATTGGTAGCCGACGACGATCCGAACGTATGCGAAATCATTCGTATTTACTTCGAGCAGCAAAGCATCGAGCTATTAGAGGCGTACGACGGGGAAGCGGCGCTCGAGCTTGTGGAGCGGGAGACGCCGGATCTCGTCATTCTCGACGTCATGATGCCGAAGATGGACGGATACGAAGCATGCCGAGAAATCTTGAAGAGGTACGACGTACCCGTCATTATGCTCACCGCGAAGGGGGACGAGTTCGACCGGGTGCTCGGGCTCGAGCTCGGCGCGGACGATTACATGACGAAGCCGTTCAGTCCCCGCGAGCTCGTCGCGCGCATGAAGGCGATCATCCGCCGGATGCAGCCGCGGCAGGGGACGACCGGGGAGGAAGCGAAAGCCGTCGCGTATGAATTCGAAGGACTGTCGGTTCACCCGGACCGGCGGGAGGTCGTCTCCGGCGGGGAACGCGTGCAGCTGCGGCCGAAGGAATTCGATCTGCTCGCGCATCTGGCGAAGTCGCCCGGCACGGTGTTTACGCGGGAGCAGCTGCTCGAGCTCGTCTGGGGGTATGACTTCATCGGCGACATTCGCACCGTCGACGTTCACGTCAAGAACGTACGCAAGAAGCTGAATCAACCCGATCGGGAATACATCCATACGGTCTGGGGCGTCGGATACAAGTTCGAGGCGCCGCGATGATCCGGCTCGGAATCAGCAAGACGATCTTCCGCAGGCTGCTGCTCGGCAATCTGGCGATCGTGCTGCTCGGCCTCGGCGCGGTCGGCATCGCGCTATCCTTGATCGTGAAAGGATACTTTTACGACGTCACGCAGCAGGAGCTGCTGCGCAAGGCGAAGAAGGTGAATCTGTCGATCCAGGAATACCGCGCGGTCGACGACAACATGCTGGCGCTGCTCGCGTTCCTCGATCAGACGTTCGATACGCGTATCTGGATCTTCGACAGCGACGGGAAGATCGTCGCCACCTCGACGAAGGATGAGGTGTCCGTCGGGAAGTCGGTGCCTCCGAGCGTCGTCTCGCGCGTCATGCAAGGCGAGGTCGTGAGCGAGGAGCTGCAATTCGAAGGCTTGACGGAGCCGATGCTGTCGCTTGCCATGCCATGGGGGAAGGAGGACGACTTATTCGGCGGCATCGTGCTGCATGCGCCGGTGAACGGCGTGACGCATACGATCGTGCAAATACGCGAGACGATTCTGTGGGTTACGCTGTTCGGCATGCTGCTCGCGATCGCGACCGTCTCGTATTTATCGAGGTCGATCTCAAGGCCTCTCCAGCATATCGCCAGAACGGCGGCGGAGATCGGCCTCGGGCGATACGACCGCCGCCTCGAGCCCGAAGGGGCGGACGAGATCGACGACTTGTCCGCGTCGATCAACGCGCTCGCCGGGAAGCTGGAGCGCATGGACGACGAACGGCGCAAGACGGACCGGATGCGGGACGATCTGCTCGCGAACCTGTCGCACGAGCTGCGCACGCCGCTGACGGCGATGCGCGGATTTCTGGAAGCGTTGCAGGACGGATTGATCCCGGAAGAAGGACGGCGAAAATATTACGACGTTATGTACCAGGAGACGCATCATATGACGCGGCTCGTCGACGATCTGCTCGACTTGATGAAGCTGGAGCGCGCGGAGATGGCGATCGACCGGCATCCGGTCGACGTCGTGCCGTTGCTGAAGAAGGCGGCGTTCAAGTTCGGACCCGACGCGAAGGAGCGGGGACTGGAGCTGCTCGTCGAAGCGTCCGAGCCGCTGCCGATGGCGTATGCCGACGTGGATCGCTTGGAGCAGATCGCGGCGAACCTCGTGCGCAACGCGATCAAATTCACCGATCAAGGGGTCATCCGGCTGAGGGCTTACCAAGAAGCGGACCGCATCGCGATCGAAGTGACGGATACGGGCGTCGGCATCTCGGAGGCGGACCAGGCGCGAATCTGGGAACGCTTCTTCAAGACGGATCGCGGGCGATCCCGGAAAAACAAAGGTGCCGGCCTGGGCCTTGCGATCGTGAAGGAGCTCGTCGAGCTGCACGAAGGGACGATCGAAGTCGAGAGCCGGCTCGGTCAGGGCTCGACGTTCCGCGTGCGGCTGCCCGTCTACCGCGATCCGCAGAACAGCGTCGTCGCGAAGATTGGCGCCGCGTCCGTTCATCGTTCGAACATATTTCTTCATAAAAAGTTCCCGAACCGAAAATCGAACGATCACACGTTTTCGGTAAAGTAGGGGTGTACCGAAGAAACGACGAACCTCGGAAGGGAGCGGTTGAACATGAAGACGAAAACATGGTGGACGATGCTGGCGGTCGCGGTAATGACGGCGGGGCTCTTGGTCGGATGCGGCGGAGGCGAGCCGGCGACGGACGTGCCGGCGGGCGGCCTGCCGATGGAGCCGGGCATGACGGCGCCGGAGGCGGGGACGGAGTCGCCGGAAGCGACGGAAGAGACGGCGGCGCCGGAAGAGGAAGCCGCGCCGGAGACGGAAGCGGCGCCGGAGGCGACGACCGAGTAATCGGTTGCGAACATAAATACGTGTCCCCATGAACAGCAAGAAGCTCCAGGGCGCCGCCGCGCCGCTGGAGCTTCTTGCTGTTCATGGCCGAACCAAACCTTAGAGGACGTTGCGAGCCGTGACGTAATGATCGGACCAATAGTTCGAGTTGATGTCCGACACGCCGACGCCGTCGAAGATCGGGGACGCGTGGATAAAGTCGCCTCCGCCGATGTAGAGGCCTACGTGGTTAATGCTGCCGTTGTCGTTCGTATCGAAGAACACGAGGTCGCCCGGCTTCAAATTCTTCTTGCTTACGTATGTACCTTCCTTCGCCTGCTGACGGCTTGTCCGCGGCAGATCGATGTCGTGCTTCCGGAAGACCAGTTCCATATATGAGGAGCAGTCCGCTTTCTTGTAGTTCGTGTTCCACGGCTCGGCGCCCCAGTCGTACTTGAAGTCGCCCTTGTACGACTTCGCGGTCGAGACGATCGCGCTGCGCTTGGGCGTCGTCGCGGAGCCGCCGGAGCCCGATCCGGAGCTTGCGCCGTCGTAGTCCGTGTACTTTTCGTTATCGGATATGTACCCTGTCGTGCCGCTCTTCGTCTGCACCTTCAGCCAATTGCCGCCCGCTTCCGAGACGACCCTTATGTCTTCGCCCCGTTGCAGCATGCGGATTACCTTGCTCGATGCGCTCGGCGCGGTTCGAAGGTTGACGCCGTAGGTCACTTCCGTATCGTAACGGGCTGCCGAAGCGTCGTAATTCGTATATTTATCGTCGTTGGATATGTATCCGATCGTGCCGCTCTTCGTCCGAATCTTCAGCCAGTTGCCGGAAGCCTCTCCGACGACGTGAATGTCTTCGCCGCGCTTCAGCATGCGAATCACCTTGCCCGACAGGCTCGGTTGGCTCCTCATGTTGACGCCGTACTCGACTTCCGTCTCGTAACTCGTCGCCGCCAGCGCGGATGTTGCCAAAATCGTGGATCCTACTACCGATGCGAGGAATATCATGGTTTTTCGCATCCTGATCACCTCCAGCACCAGAATACCCCACTTTGCTACGACTTCGGGAGGGGCCAAATCATGGAACTCGAGAGGATCGCCTATCATTTCGGTAGAATTCACCATACTTCCCATTCGCGAATTTGGTATATTACATCTAACGGAACTTGGGGAGGGAGCGGCGTGAGCGCGGGCGGCGGCGGCTTGAACGTATTGGCGAAAATCGGCGTCAAACAGCAGTTATTGCTGCTGATCGTCCTCCTCGTGGCGCCGATTCTCGCGCTGCACACGTTCGGCAGCGCGAGGACGGAAGCGATTTTGAAGAAACATGTCACGAACGCCTATCACGAATTGAATAAGCAAAACTTGGCACTGATCGGCCGCGATATCGAATCGGCAAAGGAGATTACGTCGACGATCATCCGCAATCCGCTGGCGCAGCGGCTCGCGATGACCCGCGTGCCCCCGGACGTATTCGACCGGGTGAACGCGTTCGAGGCGATGGACGCCTTGCTGGCCGGGTATTCGACGGGGAGCGACGGCGGCGAGGCGATCTATTATTCTCTCTATATTTACGATCCCGAGGATCGTTACTTTTTTGCGCCGAAGCGGCAGGTATCGCCCTACGGGGTGTACTTCTTCTCGGATTCGACGAAGCCCTGGTGGTACGACGAAGCGGCCGAACGCAAGGGCATCGGCGCGATGCGCGTCATCGACAGCAATACGACGCCTTCCCGCGGCAAGACGCTGGCGTACATTCGCGCGATCAACGACTTCGAATCCGGCGGCGGCGTGATCGGCGTGCTGGTGGCGAGCAATATGGAACGCAAGATCGGGGAATCGCTCTCGTCCGTCGCGCTGCCGGAGGGGGGCGGCATCGTACTCCTGGACGAAGCGAACGTCGTCCTTGCGTCCACGACGCCCGGCAGCCTCGGGGAGCTCGCCGCGCCGCCGGAAGGAAGCCTAACGTCTCACGGCGGATCGGAAGCGTTCACGGACGCCGATATTTACGTCGTGCACGAAAATTCCGAGCGCCAGAAGCTAATGTACCGCGTGCCGATTCGTTCGCTCCTGCAGCAGCAGACGGAGCTCAAGCGAGTCATTCAATGGATTTCCGTCGCTTATTTGCTGCTCTGCCTCGTCGTCGCATTATATTTCTGGCGGTCGCTTATGCGACCGATTCGACGAACGGGGCAATTCCTGCGATCGTACGAGCCGGGGCAGCTCTTGCCGGAGACACCGGGGCAAGGACGGAAGGACGAAGTGAGCGTCCTGATTTCTTCGGCGTACGGGATGGCGCGGCGGCTCAACTCGCTCGTGCGCGATAAATACCAAATGGAGCTGAAGCAGAAGGAAGCCCAGCTGCAAATCTTATATCAGCAAATTAACCCGCACTTGCTGTATAACACGCTCGAGAGCATCTATTGGAAGAGCAGTTTGGAGGGCAACGCAGAATCGGCGGAGATGATCAAGGAGTTGTCCAAGCTGATGAAGATCGGGCTCAGCCGAGGGCGGGAGCTCATTCCGATCGCGGAAGAGCTCGAGCATGCGGAAGCGTATGTGAAGCTGCAGCAGCTTCGGTACGATTATATGTTCGAGGTGCGTTGGCGCGTCGCCGAGGACGCACTCGGCTTGCTCGTGCCGAAGATTTCGCTGCAGCCACTGCTCGAGAACGCGATCCTTCACGGCATTAAGGCGATGGGCGAGGACGGAGAGCTTGCGGTCGCGATCGAACGAGTCGGCGGCGAGGTGCGATTGCGCGTCGAGGATAACGGATACAAGGCGGTCGATTACGGTCGAATCGACCGTCTGCTGCGGCGGCCGGAACGGGACGTCGACGCGGGCGGCTACGGCATCCGCAACGTGCAGCTGCGCGCCAGGCTGCACTTCGGCGACGCGTACGGACTCGCGTATGCGCCGAGGCCCGGCGGCGGGACGATCGCGACGCTGACGATTCCCGCGCGGAAGGCGAGCGATGCGTAAGAATAGGGGGACGCGAATGTATCGGATATTGCTGGCGGACGACGAGCCGCTCATTTGCCGCGGCATCGCGAATTTATTGGAGACGTCCGGCATCGCGATCGACAAGGTGTTCATCGCGCTGAGCGGCTACGAGGCGCTCGACGTGCTGCGCATGGAGGAGATCGATCTCCTCATTACGGACATTCAGATGGGCGAGATGAGCGGCATCGAGCTGATGCGTCAAGCGCGCCTCATGACGCCTTGGCTGCAGACGATCGTACTGTCCGCGCACGAGACGTTCCATTACGCCCAGGAGGCGATGCGGCTCGGGGCGAAGGATTATTTAATCAAGCCGATCGGCAGCGCGCCGTTCCTCGATACGGTGCGAAGCGTGCTGCTGAAGATGGAGAAGCCCGTCGCGACGCGCGAGGAGATGTCCGCTCGTCTGCAAGAGCACTTCCGAATGGAAGCGCCCGATCCGGCGCGGACGGAGGCGCTCCGGCTGCTGTTCGCGGAGCCGGCGGACGCGATGCGGCGTCTTGCCGCCATGGGACGCGCGCCGCATGGCCCTAATTTCGCGGCGGCGAAGCTGCGGCTCGATCTCGAGGGATGGGCGCGGGAGCGGGGGACGGACGGGAAGGACGGGCCCCTCCTGCGATACGCGGCGCTTAATATCGCCGAGGAGCTGCTCGGCTCGAAGTGGACGGCGACGCCGTTCTATTCCGGGGAGGACGAATTGACCGTTCTCGTCGAATGGAGCGAGACCGAGTACGCGAACGCGGGACCGAACAAAGCCAGCCTGTTGGAGATGCTCGGACGCAGCTTGCACCATCATATTCGGACGGTGCTCGGGCTCGGCTGCGTCGTCGGAGTCAGCCAGATCGCCCATGGGGTCGAGTTCGTGCCGATGCTCGGCGAGCAAGCGACGAAGGCGCTCGCTTGGAGCCGGAAACATAAAGACCACTATGTATTTTACTATGGAGACTTCCATGCATCGCTTTACGAGCGACAGCCGACGGAGGACGAATGGAACGCGCTGAACAACGCCATCGTGGAGAAGGCGAAGGCGTACATCGACTCGCATTACGGGCAGAAGGGGTTGACGCTGCACGAGATCGCGCAGAAAAATCACGTAAGCGCGAACTACTTAAGCTATTTATTCAAGAAGCACACCGGCTTCAATCTGTGGGAATACGTCATCAAGCTGCGGATGGAGGAGAGCCGCCGGTTGCTGACCGCGACCGATCTTCGGCGATACGAAATCGCGGAGCGGGTCGGGTACGAGTCGCCGGAGCACTTCAGTAAAATTTTCAAAAAATATTACGGGAAGAGTCCCAGCGAGCTGAAGAAGGAGTAAGATGCGCTACGGTATGCGTAGATGCGCACCTGTTCCGGCCGCCGCCCCTTCGGTACAATCGAGAGCGTCTGGAGTAAAGATACGCATCGAAGGGAAGAGGGAGATGGGAATGCGCCTGACCGCGCTGCGCAAACACGCATGGGGGTATTTGTTTTTGGTTCCGGCCGTCCTGGCGTTCGCGCTGTTTCTGTGGCTGCCGATCGTCAAGGGATTCGTGTACAGCTTCTATCGCGTCGACTTCGTCGCCGGCAATACGTTCGTCGGCTTCGACAACTACGCCGCGGTATTCGGGGACCCGGACGTCGCGACGTCGATCCGCAACACGCTGTATTATATGGCGCTTGCGCTCGTCATCGGCTTCTGGGTGCCGATCGTCTTCGCGCTCGGCATCTCGGAGCTGCGGCGCGGACAAGGCTTCGCGCGGGTAGCCGCATACTTGCCGAACGTCGTGCCGGTCGTCGTGCTATACGGCATCTGGCGGTGGTTTTACGATCCCGTCGGTCCGATCAACGCGGCGATTCAAGCGGCGGGGGGCGACCAAATCTTGTTTATGACCGACACGAGCTGGTCGATGGCGTCGCTCGTCATCATGGAGACGTGGCAGCAGTTCGGCGCGGCGATGCTGCTGTATCTCGCCGCCGTGCTCAGCGTTCCTCGCGACTGGTACGAGGCGGCCGAGATCGACGGCGCCGGCGTATGGGACCGGATCCGTTACATCACGCTGCCTTCGATTCGCGGCTTGATCCTGCTCATGCTCGTGCTGCAGCTGATCGGCACGTCGCAAGGCTTCCAGTCCCAGCTCGCGATGCTCGACGGCGGACCGAGCAACGCCACGCTCACGTACGCGCTCTTGATCGTGAAATACGCGACGACGCGGCTCGAGCTCGGGGTAGCGTCGTCGATGGGCGTGCTGATGTTTCTCGTGCTCGGCGGACTCGCGATCCTGCAGTTCCGCATGGAGCGAAGAAGGGGGAGCGGCGCATGAACAAGCGTAGAAACCTCCGGCAGCCGCAGGAGCGAGGCATCTTGTCGCGGTACGATCTGGCGCGTCCCGCCGTGCGCGTCGGCTATACGGCGGTCTTGATCGCCGTCGCGCTGATGGCCGCGAGCATGCTGTATCCGATCGTCGCCACGTTCTTCAACGCTTTGAAGTCGAATCCGGAGGTGAATTCCTTCCCGCCGACGCTGCTGCCGAAGGCGTGGCAGTGGAGCAACTTCGCGGAAGGATGGAACTTCATCCCGCTGTACGCGTATCTGCGCAATACGCTGTCGATCTTCGCCGGCAATCTCGCGGCGTCCGTCGTCGTGCTCGGCCTCGCGGCGTTCAGCCTGTCGCGGTTGAACGTGCCGCGCGCCAAGGCGTTCCAGCTGTTCTTCCTGACGACGCTGTTCATCCCGCCGACGACGTATTTGATCCCGAACTTCGTGAATCTGAAGGACTTGGGGCTGCTGAATACGTATTGGGCATTCTGGCTGCCGGCCGGAGCGAATGCGTTCTACTTGCTGCTGTTGAAGAACTTCTTCGACCAAATTCCGATGGAGACGATCGAGGCCGCTCGCATCGACGGCGCGTCCGAGCTGCGCTGCTTCCTGCGCATCGCGCTGCCGCTTTCCGTACCGATCTTCTCGACGCTGTCGATCTTTCTGTTCGCGTCTGCGTGGAACGATTGGTTTTGGCCGTCGCTCGTTATGCACGGCGACGACACGTACCCGCTCGCGACGGCGATCTATAAGTACGTCATCAACGCGAGACGTCTGGACCTCAACGTCCGCTTCGCGATTCTGCTTCTCGTCATGACGCCGCCGATCGTCGTCTTCCTGGCATTCCAACGGTTCATCATTCGAGGGTTGCATCTCGGCGGGGTGAAGGGGTAACCGCCTCTCCGCTAACGTTCGTAGCTTCGCACACGAACGACATGGAAACGCACATCGTTTCCTAAATCCGGTTCCGCTATGATGAATTTGGTATTCGATCTCTCCATTACACATCACAGGAAAAGGGGAAATGACATGCGGTATCGCAAGGGAAAGACGACGATCGCAGGGTTGGCGGCGTTCGCGCTGCTCGTCTCGGCTTGCTCCGGCACGGGCGGCTCGACGACGCGGACGGCGGACGGGGGAAGCGCGAGCGGGGGAACGACGGGAGGGGAGGCGCCGTCGAAGACCGCCGAAGCACCTGCCTTGGAGGACCAAAAGATCACGATCAGCATCTACTATCCGCTGCCGGACCAAGTCGAGAATCGAAAGCTGGAAGACGACAAGATTCGCCGGTTCACGGAGAAGTACCCGAACGTGACGATCGAGAAGAGCGACTGGCACTACAACGTGAACGAGATCGGCATCAAGATGGCGGCGAACGAAGCGCCGACGTTCTTCAACACGTTCGCGACCGAAGCGAAGTTTCTGATCGAGCGCGGATGGGCGGCGGACATCACGGACCTGTGGAACGAATATGCGTTCAAGGACCAAATCAACCCGACGCTGCAAAACCAGTTCGTCGTCGACGGCAAGGTGTACGGCATCGCCCAGAAGGGGTATGTTACGAGTACGGTCGTAAATAAGAAAATATTGGAAGCTAAAGGCGTCGCCATTCCGTCCTACGACTGGACGTGGGACGACATGCTGAACGCGGCGAAAGCGGTCGCCGATCCGGGGAAGGGCGTCTCCGGCATCGCGCCGATGGGCAAGGGCAACGAAGCCGGGTGGAACTGGACGAACTTCTTATTCGAGGCCGGCGGCGATATTATTACCGTCGCGGACGGCAAGGTAACGGCGGCATTCAACTCCGATGCCAGCGCGAAGGCGCTGGATTTCTATAACAAGCTTCGCTGGGAAGCGAACGCGATTCCGCAGGACTGGGCGCTCGGTTGGGGCGACGCGGTCGGCGCCTTCGCGCAAGGACGGACGGCCATGGTCATCGCCGGCGCCGAAGGGCCGATCGAGCAGGCGCTGAACCAAGGCGGCATGAAGCCGGAGGACGTGCTGACGTTCCCGATGCCGGCCATGGAGAAGGGCGGCAAGCATTACGGCGTGCTCGGCGGGGATTATCTCGTCATCAATCCGAACGCGACGGAGGAAGAACGAGAGATGGCGTTCCGTTACATTACGTTCGACTATTTCTCCGACGACTGGCTGACGTCGATCGATAAGGACATCCAGGCGCGGAAGGCGGAGGGCAAGTACTTCATCCCGCCGCAGATGAACTACTTCAGCGTCGACTCGGAGTACGGCCGGAAGGTGCAGGAGATCTTCGACAAATACGACAACGTGTACAAGTACGACCCGGCTTCGACCTCGCTGCTCGACGGCAAACCGGAGGCGCAATACAATACGCAAGAGTACTACGGCGAGATGACGAACGTCATTCAGGAAGTGTTTTCGAAGCAAGGCGTCGACTTCAAAGCGAAGCTGGACGCCGCGGCGAAGATGATGCAAGAGAAGTATTTCGACGGAATCAAAGTAGAGTGACCCGATTCAGAAGCATCCGACTCGTTCTCGCGGGTCGGATGCTTCTTCTCTTCCGCGGTGTGGTAGAATAAGGTGGATTCGAACCAAAGAGAGGATGACTTCATCGATGTACGAACATATCGTCGCATTTAAATTTCGAACAGAGCTGTCGGCCTCCCAGGAGGAGGGACTGCTCTCGCAGCTGCTATCGTTCCAAGGCACGATTCCGGGGATCGTCTCGATGAGCGCGGGCAAGAACGTCACGCACGAGACGGACAACGTACACGGCTTCTCGCTCGGGCTGCGCATTACGTTCGAGGATCGGGACGCTCTGCTGGCTTACGGCCCGCATCCGGCGCATCAACGCTTCGTCGCGTCGCTCGACGGCCTTCTCGAGCAAGTCGTCGTCGTCGACTACGAGATCGCGTCCGGCGGCGGCCGGCCATGAAGTTGACGCCGGGGGAGATCGACGCCCGGCTCGCCTCGTCCGCCGGTTGGAAGCGGGAGGACGAGAAGTGGATCGCGAAGCGGTATCGATTCCCGTCGTATCTCGACGGAATCGAATTCGTACGGCGGGTCGCCGCGGAAGCGGAGCGTCTGAACCACCATCCGTTCATCGCCATCGAATACAAGCTCGTGACGCTTCGGCTGACGTCATGGCATGCCGGCGGGTTGACGGCGCTCGACTTCGAGGCGGCGGACGCGTTCGACCGCGCGGTCGAGCCGCCGGCGGCGAAGCCGTAATCTTGTCGGATCGACGTCTTCCAAGGGTTGACAGGACGACTCTTTCTTCGGTACGATAGCATTACGCTTAATTTCCATCGGACGTTCGTTCGACGGAAAGCGGGGGAACCAATGTTTTGGGGCGAATCGTTCCGAAGTTAGGAAC
>JAPSKX010000116.1 GCA_031181325.1 Paenibacillus sp. | reverse complement strand
GCAGAAATTCGTCGTTCAGCGCGATGTCCGCGCGTTCCTTGACGGTCGACCCGTGCGCGTTAGCGTGACTCAACGGCCGACACCCCCTCGTAGAGCAGCTCCGCCAGATGCATGACGCGCACCGGCTTGCCCCGGTAGCGCAGATTGCCCCCGATGTTCATGAGGCAGCCCATGTCGAGCCCGACGAGCACCTCGGCTTCCGTCTCGAGCACGTGGTCCGTCTTCTCCGACACCATCGCGCCGGAGATGTCGCACATCTTGATCGCGAACGTGCCGCCGAAGCCGCAGCAGTCTTCCGCGAACGGCAGCGGGACGAGCTCCATGCCCCGCACGTTCGCCATGAGCGTCGCCGGCTCGTTCTTGATGCCAAGCAGCCGGCTGCCGTGGCACGACGGATGGTACGTCACCTTGTGCGGGAACGTAGCGCCTACGTCCTCCACGCCTAGTACCTGTACGAGAAACTGCGTGAACTCGTACGTCTTCGCCGCGAGGGCGTTCGCTTTCGCGAGCATCCCCGGGTCATGTTCGAACAGCTTCGGAAAATAATGATGAATCATGCCCGTGCAAGAGCCGGACGGGGACACGACGAAGTCGCTGTCGTCGAACGCCTCGACGAGCGTCTTCGCCGAGGCGCGCGCCTCGTCCCAATAGCCGCTGTTGAACGCAGGCTGGCCGCAGCACGTCTGCGACGCGGGGAAGTCGACCGCGACGCCGTACTTCGCGAGCAGCCGCGCCATCGCTTCGCCGACGCGGGGGTAGATCGCATCGCTTAAACAGGTAATGAACAATGAGACTTTCATGCGCCGAACCGTCCTCTCGGAGGAATGGATTGAGTTTACTTATCAGCTTATCAGACATGTTGGAGGACGTAAATAGCTTTCGACGTTTTTTGGATCTCTGTGCTGCTGCACAGGTATGGACGACGAGAACCGGGAAGCGTATGACGGTGGAGACGAACGCGATGACGTTATCCGGTCCCTTGACGTCCGTCTCGGCCGACGCGAACAGGAGCGGAACCATAACGGTGACATCGTTTCGCCGCGGCAATCGCCGGAAGAGGCCTTCTCCGTACCATCCGGAGAAGGCCTCTTCCGCTCGTCTACGTCGGGGATTCAATCGAGCTCCGGGAACCCCAGTACATATGCGTAGCGCTCCGACGACGACGGCTGCGTCCATACCGCGACGAGGCCGTCGTCCGTCCATTGCAGCGCCTCGCCGGGTCCAAGCCAGCTGGCGCGGGCTGCGGCCGGATCGACGAGCCATGCGCCTTCCGGCGTCTGGACCGCGAAGCGTTCGCCGCCGCCCGGCTCCGGCAGCACGCGGAACGGTTCCGCGCGCCGGCCGACCGCCTCGTCGAGCAGCCGAGCCGCCGCTTCCGTCAGCCGCGGTCCCGCTTCGACGCGAAGCGAACCGTCGCCGGCGTCGACGTAGGCGACGCCGTTCTCGCCGCCGTAACGCCGCACCGCGATCGTTCGGTCGTCGACCCATCGCATCGGGATCGGGAACAGGAAGCCGTCGCTGTGCGCGCCGTACGTCGCTCCGCGCGCCATCGTCAACCGCTCGCCCGCCTCGTTCAGCACCAAGACGTCTCCCTCCGCCGTAAGCGACTCCGGCCGATTGACGAGCAACGCGACGCGGCGTCCGTCCGGCGCCGTCGCGATCGACTTCACGGGCGTCTCCGACTCGTACAGCTTCGACGCTTCGCCCGTATCGATCCGGACCCGGTACAACGTCCGGTTGCCGCGCACCGCGTAGACGACGTCGCCGCTCACGCGATCGCCGAACATCACGTCGACGCCGTAGTCGTTGCCGAACGGCGTTCCGGACTCCGGCCACGAGATCGCCGGAAGCGTCCGGAACGTCCCGTCGCGCAAGTCGACCAACGTATTCGTCCCGTCGGCTCCGTACGCGAGAATCGCATCCGCGTCTTCGCCTGCCGACGGACCGATCATGACGGCTTCGCCGAGCTCCAGCGACCGTTCGACGCGACCGGCCGCATCCGCCCAAGTCAGTCCCCCCGAGGCGGAGACGCTCGTCAACCAGGCGGCGTACGGCGCAGGCTCCGCGACGTTCGCGAACGAATCGCCTTCGGCCGTCATCAATCCGTCCAGCCGAAATCGTACGGAGACGCCCTCCGGAAGCGGATCGAACCGAACGACGAACCGCTGAGGGTCGGACCAATGAATCTTATATTTCGGCGAAGCCTCATCCGACGCCAGCCCCGCGACTTGCAGCGTCTCGGCGACCGCCGCCGGCGCCGAAGCCGTACGGATGCGCCGATTCGCCAGCACCGTGACGCTGGCGCTGTGAGGAGCCGTCGCGATGCGAAGCAGCGGCTTGCCGTACGAAGCTTGCCCCAGAAGCTCTCGTACCCACCCGCTCGGCACGGTCCACGCCTCCGTCGCCCCGTCCTCCCGTTCGACGTAAAGCTTCGCGGCGTCTCGCAGCGCGTCGGTTTCCGTCATATCGTTCAACGTAAACGTATACGTGTACGGTTGCATGGCAGGATCCGTGCCCTTCAACTCTACCCGATACAATTGCCCAAGCGGCTCCGGATCTTCGATATCCGATCGCTTCGCCCCTTCCCGCAGCCGTTCTATGATCCGATCGACGGCGAATCGATCGTCGATGCGGGACACCGAAGTCCCGTCCGCTTCGAGAGCGACCTCCACCGCGGTTACGCCGTCCGGCGCGGGGAACGCCGTTCTTGCTTCCGTCGACGGCCCTTCCGGCGTTCCTCCCCCGATTCGTTCGCACCCCGTTACCGCGAGCGAGACCGCCGCCCACACCGCAATCCCCGCTACCGCCAGTCGTCGCGCCATGCCTTCGCCTCCGTTCCCGCTCCCTCTACTACCCATTGCCGACTCGCCGCCCGAATGCTCAGGATTGACCCGGCTATTTCGGAATCTACGCAGGCTCGCTCTCCTTCCGTCGAGCGGTACGTCTTACTCGTCGAACGAGCGGCCTGACGGCTGTTCCAAGATCTCGAGCATGCGTTCGAGCCGCGCGATCCCAGACGTCTCCGCGGCTTTCGCCTCCCGAAGCAATGCCGTCGCCCGCTCCGCCTGCGCGTCGCTGTTCGGTTCCCCGCCGTGCGGGAAGGGGAACATGTCGCGCATCTCGCCGAGCCGTTCGGCAACGACGGCGTACTGCTCCGACGCTTCCCCGGCGAGCGCGCGAAGCCGCTCGTCCTGCGGGGACGCTCCCTCCCAATGCTGCGCAAGCTCAAGCAGGAATCGAGAAGCAAACTCCCGAGCGTCCCATATCTTGGCCGCGTTGACGCCGTTGCCGAACGGGTCGACCGTCCGATTGGCGAACGCTTCGATCCATGCGTCATATGCCGCTAACCCATTCCGATGGGTGGCTTGCTCGTCATCGAATCGTTGCCGGCGGTATGCATGATCTACGGCAAGCTTCAACGCGCCCTTCAACATGGTCCGCTTCTCGACGGCGCGGGAGCCGGTGATCGTGAGGACGTACAGCTCCGTTACTTCCCCCCGGCCGAGCTTCTCGTAGGGAAGATCGCCGTCCTTCCGGACGTCTCGGCAGCGAAGCACTTTGTTCTCGTCGTCATACCCGTAAATCACGCCCCACTCGGGGATGAACAGATCCCAGCCGAGCGCGGGAATCCCGTTGTCGAGGCTCGTCTGAATGAGATCCAGCGCTTCCGCCAACCGTTCGGGAGACGGCGGGATATGGTTCGGTTCGCCGATCGTTCGCACCGTAAAGCCCAGGTTTTGCAGCTGCTCCGTATGATGAAACGGCCAATCGAAGTGCGAATAGCTGCCGACTTCGACCGCTTCCTTGTCGACGATCATACGGAACGCATGGGCGGTGTATCCCATCACTTCGACCAGCGACATTCCTTTCTTATCGGTATACTCGATCATGCTGTGGATCGCGATCGTGTCCGTATTCATGCTCCATGAAAAGTCATCTCTTGTCCTTCGTCCCATAACCTCTCTCAATCCTTCCATTTCGGCATGAATGATGGAGGAGCGAGCAGCCTTCTGACCGGCTTGCCCGACTCCTTGCGTTGCTGCACGTACATGCTGACGTGGAGGCGAATGCGCTCTTGCTGCATCTTGCTGCGCGACCGTGAGACGCTGTTGTATACGTTCGCGACAGCGGTATCCAGCAGCGCCGCAATATCTTGCGGCGGGAGCTGCTCAAAGAAATAGGCTTCGAAGATCCGCTTCTCTCTGGGGCTTAAACAGTACAATAGACTGCGGATTCCGTCGACCAGCTCTTTGCGCAACAGCGCAACGGACGGGTCGTGCGCCTGTCTCGCGTCGTCCAACGCCGCGCGGCTCAGCCGGAACAGGACGCGGTCGATGTCGTGCCAGTCGTCGGCGCCGCTTTCCGGAGTAGCGGCGCTTTCGAAGCATGTGAACGGCCGTTCCTTCCCATGGGGACCGCCTCGGCGCACCTTCATGTACGCCTCGTTGCGTATGATCTTCGCCAGCCAAGGCGAGAAGCGGGCGGAGTCCATGAGCGTGCCGAGATGGAGGAAGGCTCGAACGAGAGCGTCCTGGACGACATCTTCGGCCAAGTGAGGGTCCCGGGTAAGCGAACGAGCGATTCCGTACGCTTTGGCGCGGTGCCGGCGCACGAGCTCCCCGAACGCATCGGGGTCCCCCGTCCTTGCCCTATCGACCAATTCCTTCTCGGATGCCGGCGCCGACCGCTCGTCCCCGTCAGGCTCCGACGCATTTCGGAAGTCTGGCGCCGATGCCGCTTGTGCCCGTTTTACCGCCGAACCATCCATTCCGCCTTGCTGCCTGCCGCGACGAGTCGCCTCCAATTCGGTTCGCCCCTTCCATGTACGCCACATATCGATGCCGGAAGCTCGCGTTTTCTATCGTAGAAAGCAAACTTTTTTTATTTGCGATATTCTCAACGCAGCGAAGCCCCCGATCGGAAAGCGGGGGCCGTACCCACTACACTTTCCGGACCGCGAACCAGAGTTCGATATAGTTGAGTCCCTCTTTAGCGCCAATCTCGAATTTACCGCGTTTGGCGGACCATCATCCCGTTGCCGTACGGGTCATGGAAGGTGAAGCAGGCTGCGCCCATCCGCTCCTGCACGGCGCTCACCTCCGATGCGCCCTTCGCGATCACGTGCGATCTCGCCGCCTCGACATCCGGCGAATCGATCACCAAGGCCGGAGCGACGCGAAGCTCGAGTCGGAGCTTCTCGAAGTATACCTTGTCCGACTGGGACAAACGGTTATCGTCGATCAGCAGATCCGCGCCCCTGTCCATCGCGATTCCATTCAATCCTTGTACGAGCGGATCCGGCCGAACGTCTCTCTGCAGGAAGCCGGCGTACCACCTCTCCGTATCCGCCTCAAGGGGGCCGTGCGCAAGGACGCGGCTGATCCGCGTCAGCAACGGGTGCGCATCTCCCGGCGTCGACTGCGGCCGCTCGTGCGATGCAGCCCAGCAGACCATGTTCCCGCCGACGGCGAAATGCGCGACCTCGTCGAACCGGTAGAGCTCCCCGATAGGCGAATACCCCATGTCGGTGCAGAAAGCGTAGGACGCGTCGATATCCCGAACCGACTCGAACATGATCATCGGCGGGAATCCCCACATGTTGTTGTCGAGAATGATGCCGGTGCCGTCGAACGATACGCCCCAGTAGATTCCTCCTCCCGTCTTATCCGGCCGGATCGGCTGTTCGAACAGTTCCGCATACCATTCGATAGACGACTTCAGATCGGATACGGGCAGGAATACGGTGTTAATCACACGCTTAATCGGGTGAGTCATGGCTAGCACTTCCTCTCCAATTCGTTGGCTTCACCACTAAGACACGTTGAAACGGAAATCTCTATCCGGGTCGCCCGAAAAAAATTACAGCAGCTTCGAAGCGGCCTCCAAGCTGCTCGCCGATTCCGCTTCCGCCTCCATCGCAGCCCCGAGCGCCTCCGCCAACGGTTCCCGGTCCGCCGTTACGCCGCCCATCCCGAACGGGAAGGAGGGGTACAACCGGTGCAGAATTCGAACGATCCGCTCGTAAGATCGGGTGGCGGCAGCAAGCATCGGCCGCGTTTCGCCGGGAATGCTTCGGTCATCGGAGAGTTGATCCAGATAGCGGAAGGCATGCTCGCGGGTTTCCGACAGAAGCGCCACCTGATAGGCGTGGCCGAGCGGATCGAGCCGCTCGTCCAGCACGGCGCTGCGCCATTCCCGATAAGCGGCCTGGCCGACGCTAAGCCGGGCACGCGGGGCTCGTCCCCTCGAATCTGCTTCACAATGCCGGCGAGAATCGTACGGACGGAAGCCGGCGCGCCCGTTCGCCTGTCCAGTACGGCCGCGAACAGCCCGGGACTCTCAGGGCTTCTGCCCAGGCTCTCGTACGTGTAACGATGTACGCCGGGTCGGTGGCTTCTACCGAATAACATCCGTTCCGAATCGTCGAATCCGTAACTCATATCGAACTCGTTGATCGTTAGATTCCATAGAATGGCCGGCCTGCCGGCCTCTACGGCGTCATGAATCAGCCGAAGAACGCCGACTTGCTGCTCCGGTTGGACCTGCCTGCGGCCGGGCCGACCGAAGCATCGGGCGCTCCATCCGAGCCGCTCGGCCGCGCCGTAGAAGCCGAAGCTCCAATCGTACGTCGACAGCCCTCGCCGGTCGCATCCGGCGGCGATGCCGATCCGGAACGCGTCGCCCGTCGCCCCCATTACGGCCGTAAGCGTCCGCTCCGTATCGCCGCCGTACCGCAGCACTTCAAGCAGCGCCACGGACAACAGCGCATAGGGACGCGAGAACCGAGGCTCCTCGAGCACGATCTTAGCCGGTCCGCCCTTCCGACCGCGGCCCGACAAATAACGGTCCGCCTCCATGCGGAAGCGCTCCTCGTTCAGCTTCGAACGGGAGCGGGAAATCAAGTTATTGGTACATGGACCGACTTTGCCTCCGGCTCGTTCGTGTACGACTTGTTCGTAATACTATTCCATTCCATTCCGATAATCCCTTCTTTTATGTACTGCAAGAAGTAACGCCGCACCGACCGTTCCGGGATACGAAGAAGAGTTGCCTCGCCGAGGCAACTCTCTTCGCAGGGTTATGGCAGCAAGCGTAAGAATACGCGCTTTCCGACTTGCAGAAGGGTTTCGCCGGAGACGACGAGCGGGAAGCGGAGATCCGTGACGATGTCCCCGTTCACCCGAACCCCTCGATTTTCGATCATTCTTCTTGCCTCGCTTTTAGACTTCAGAAGGTTCAATTCCACCAGAGCGTCCAGAATCGGGACTTCGCGGTTCCCCCAAGTCACCGCCGAGACGGTTTCAGGGACGCCGCCCTGTTGAAATACGGTAACGAAATCTTGTTCCGCTTGCTCCGCCGCTTCCGTTCCGCAGTACATCGTAACGATCGTTCTGGCAAGGAGCATCTTGGCATCCCTAGGATGCAATTCGCCCGATGCAAGTTTCGTTTCGATGTTTCGGATGTCGGATGCGGGCAAGTCCGTAACCAATGCGAAGTATTTCCCCATGAGATGATCGGGAACGGACATCGTCTTCCCGTACATGTCTTTCGGGCGTCGATTCCGATGTAATTTTTCTTGGGCTTCGACATTTTCTCCGTTCCGTCCAGCCCTTCCAACAGCGGCATCAGCAACGCGACTTGCTTTTCCTTCCCGAAGCGTTCTTGAAAGTGTCTGCCCATTAAAATATTAAAGTGTTGGTCCGTGCCCCGAGCTCGATGTCGCTCTCCAATACGACAGAGTCGTACCCCTGCATGACAGGGTAGAAAAATTCGTGCAGGGAAATGGGTTTGCCCTATGCGATGCGTTCTTCGAAATCGTCCCGTTCCATTAGCCTGGCCACTGTAATTTTCCCCGCCAGCCGGAGTACGTCTTCGAACTGCAGCGCAGATAACCACTTCGAGTTGTAATGAAGCTCGACTCGATCCATATCGATGATTTTGCCGAATTGCTCGAAGTACGTTCTTGCATTATGCTGTACCTCTTCGTCCGTCAGCTGCGTTCGGGCCGTGCTTTTGCCTGTCGGGTCGCCGATCTTGCCCGTGAAATCGCCGATGATCAGCTGGATCAAGTGGCCGTTCTCCTGAAATTGTTTCAGTTTCTTTAAGACGACCGTGTGTCCCACACGCACGTCGGGGGCGGACGGGTCCAAGCCCAACTTGATTCGCATCGGTCGGTTCTCCACGACGGATTTCGCGATCTTCCATTCCAATTCTTCCGTTGGGATGATATCCGCGACTCCATGCGCGTATATCTCCAATTGTCTCTTCACTTCGGCAAGCTGCCCATCCGTTAACCGCGCCAGCATATCGTTCATCCTGATCCCTCCTGAAAATAATAAAAACCACATCCCGAAAAAGGGACGTGGTTCATGCACGCGGTACCACCCTTGTTGAAGAACGCGTTCGTTCTTCCGCTCTACGAATAACGGCTCGTCCGTCTTCGCCGCCGAACGGCAAAGAAAGCTCATGGGTTGTAATTCGTCGTTATCTTTGCGTCGATTCGCACCGGCCATCGACACTCTGGTACAGGGAGATTACGATTACTGAGTCCCGGTCATCGCTGTTTGCTCTATTCGGTTTGATCGAACGCGTTGGCTCGAACGATGACGCGAAGCTTGTCGGACATCCATCTTCGTTCTTCGGCAGTAAGCATGGAGACCAATGCGACTTCGCCTTCGTGGAACAAGGGATAGAGCTCTTGCATCGCAAGCACGCCTCGGTCGGTTATCGTTACGTACGTCAGTCTCTTATCGAGGCTGTCCTGCCTTCTGTAACATAACCCTTTGCGCTCCAACGTATTGGTAATGTTGCTGATCGTCGCTTTCGAAACCCCGGCGGACTCCGCCAACTTCCTAGTCTCCATAGACGTCCATATCCACAGATCGTACAGCAGCGAGAAGGCCGTCCAAGATAACCCGTGGCTCGAGAGCACCTCGCGCTCCATCTTGTTTCGTAAACCTTGAGCGATCCTGTATATATTCGTGGCTATGGAAATCGCATGGACGTCGAGCATCTCCATCGGTACGCTGGTTACCCTCTGCATCGTCTCCTTCTCTTCCGGCAGCAGGTCGCCATCGTCGTTCAACAGGTGAATACGACCACCTCATCTAATCGTTAGCTATGAAACGATAGTAGTAAAAAAAAATAGCTTGGCAAGCGGCTAACGTCGACGACCGCCGGCTGGGCTCCCCCGCAACGAAACCTCCCGCATCCGCCCAAGGCGAATGCGGGAGGAAGCCGCCGCTACGGATTCAGTTGTACGACGTCGATGCCCATCTCGCGCAGACGGGCGACGTCGGCCGCCGCGGTGCCTGCGTCCGTCACGACGCGCGAGACCCGGTCCCAGCCGGCCACGTGCGTGAACGCCTGCACCTCGAACTTCGTATGATCGGCTAGCAGCACGACCTCTTCGGACGCTGCGATCATGCGCTGCTTCACGAGCGCTTGCAGCTCGTTGGACTCGCTGAGCCCCCGATCGAGACGCGCCCCCTTGCACGACAGAAACAACCGGTCGACATGGTACTGTTCGAGCGCGCGCTCCGCGAGCGGACCGACGTAGGACAGCGAGCCCGCGGACAAGATCCCCCCGGTCGAGATGATTTGCACCTTCTCCTTGCCCGAGAGCTCCATCGCCGCCTTGATCGAGTTCGTCAGCACGGTGAGCGGCATATCCGGAATGAGCCTCGCGACGTACCACGCCGTCGAGCTCGCATCCAGCAGGATACGGTCCTTCGGCCGGATGAGCTTCACCGCTTCCTCGGCGATGCGCCGCTTCTCCTCGCTGCGGACGACCTCCCGTTCGTAATACGGCACTTCCGTCCGGGTTTCCGCGAGGCTGATCGCGCCGCCGTGCGTCCGGGCGAGCTTGCCCTCCGCTTCGAGCTTATCCAGATCGCGGCGGATCGTCTCTTCGGTGACGTCGCACAGCTCGCTCAGCTCGGAGACGCGAATGCTCTTCCGCTCGTTGACGAGATCGACGATACGTTGCAATCGTTCCGCAACCAGCATCGTTCGGAACCCCCTTCTAGGCTTGTAACCCTGTAATCTCTAGAAAACGATCATACGCCGCCGCCCACGTCTCCGCATCCTCCGGCTCGTACGTCGCGACGCCGAACGAGTCGCGTACGATGCGCCGCCCCTCGGCGAGCGACGGGATGTCGCCCGCGGCGAGCAGCTGCACGAGCACGTTGCCGATCGCGCTGCCCTCCGCGGGTCCGGCCCACACGGGACGGCGGATCGCGTTCGCGGTCAGGCGGCACAGCAGTTCGTTCTGGATGCCGCCGCCGACGATATGGAGTCCCGCGAACGTCTTCTCCGCGAGACGCTCCGTCCGCTCGAGCGTCCAGCGATACTTCAGCGCAAGGCTCTCGAGCACGCAGCGGACGACGGCGCCGGACGACGCCGGCACGGGCTGGCCCGTCTCGCGGCAATACGCGCGAATTTCCGCCGGCATGTCGGCCGGGCTCAGGAAGCGGTCGTCGTCCGGGTCGATGTACGACGCATGCGGCGCCGCCTCCTCCGCTTGCGTCACGAGCTCCGCGAACGGCTTCGCGTCGCCCGCCTTATCCCAAGCCCGCTTGCACTCCTGCACGAGCCAGAGGCCCATGATGTTCTTGAGCAGCCGATACGTCCCGCCGTAGCCTCCTTCGTTCGTGAAGTTCCACTCGAGCGCTTGCTCCGTCAAGACGGGACGGTCGAGCTCGGTGCCGAGCAGCGACCACGTGCCGCTCGAGAGGTACGCGAAGTCCGGGGACAGCGCCGGCACGGCGACGACCGCCGAAGCGGTGTCGTGCTCGGCGACCGCGACGACCGGGATCGGCCCGACGATCAGCTCCTCTTGCACGCGCGGCGCGAGCGGTCCGACGACCGTGCCCGGCTGAACGACGTCCGGCAGGAGCGAACGCGCTACGCCGATGCCGTCGACGAGCGCCTCGTCCCACGCGCGCTCGACGGCGCCGAGCAGCTGCGTCGTCGACGCGTTCGTATACTCGCCCTTCATGACGCCGGTCAGGAAGTATCGCAGCAAGTCCGGAATCATCAGCAGCTTGTCGGCCGCCGCCAACGCCGGCGAGTCCGCCTTCGCCAGCGCCGCCAGCTGATACATCGTGTTGAATTGCAAGAACTGCAATCCCGTCTTCGCGTAGATCGACGCCTTGCCGAGCTTCGCGAACACGTCGTCCATCATGCCGTCCGTGTGGCGGTCGCGATAATGGTACGGATTCGCGATCAGCTCCCCGTTCGCCCCGATCAAGCCGAAGTCGACGGCCCAGGAGTCGATGCCGATGCTGCGCACGTCGATGCCCCGCTGCCGCGCTTTCACGATAGAATGCTTGATCTCATGATACAACCGCAGGATGTCCCAATACAACCGATCGCCGACCTGAACGGGATCGTTCGGGAATCGGTGGATCTCTTCGATGATCAGTCGTCCGCCCTCTAGGCGGCCGACGACGGCCCGGCCGCTGCTCGCCCCGAGGTCGAATGCCAGTACGCTCATGCTTCGCTCCAGCCTCCCCGACGTTGGTTACGCCCCGCTCTTCGTCAGCGCTTCTTGGCCGCGCTTCGACAATACGTCCGCTTCGTACGCCTTCACTTCCGCTAGCCACGCCTCGCGCGCCGGCACGCCTTGCGTCGCGCAGTAATAATCCCATACCGCTCCGAACGGGTACGACTTGAACTCCTCCGTCAGCGCGAGGCGCGTCGTGTAGTCGCCCTCGAGCTCGGCGGCCTTCAGCGCCTCGACCGGCTCGAGCATCGCGCGAAGCAGCGCCTTGATCGTGTTGCGCGTGCCGACGACCCACGCCGCGACGCGGTTGATCGACGCGTCGAAGAAGTCGAGGCCGATGTGCGTCTTGCCGAGCAGATCGCCGCGCACGAGCTCGCGCGCGATGTCGAGCAGCTCGTCGTCCATCGTGACGACGTGATCGCTGTCCCAGCGCATCGGGCGGCTGACGTGCAGCAGCAAGCCTTCCGCGAACAGCGCGATCGACGACAATTTATTGGAGATCGTCTCGGTCGGGTGGAAGTGCCCCGCGTCGAGACAAATCAGCTTGTTGTTTTGGAGGCCGTAGCCCATGTAAAACTCGTGCGAGCCGACGACGTACGCTTCGGAGCCGATGCCGAACAGCTTGCTCTCGACCGCGTCGAGGTTGTGCGCCGGGTTCAGCGGCTCCGCGAACACTTCGTCGAGCGCCGACTTGAGCCGTTGACGCGGCGCCATCCGATCCGCCGGAACGTCCTTATAGCCGTCCGGTACCCATACGTTCGTTACGCACGTCTGGCCGAGCTGCTCGCCGAAGTATGCGCCGATCTTCCGGGACGCCTTGCAGTGGTCGATCCAGAACCGGCGGATGTCCGGGTCGGAATGGCTCAGCGTGAAGCCGTCCGCCGACTTCGGATGCGAGAAGCACGTCGGGTTGAAGTCGAGGCCGAGGCCGTTCGCCTTCGCCCAGTCGACCCACGAATTGAAGTGGCGCGGCTCGAGCTCGTCGAGATCGACCTTCTCGTTCGTATCGGCGTAAATCGCGTGCAAGTTCACCTTATGCTTGCCCGGGATGAGCGCGAACGCCTTCTCCAGATCGGAGCGAAGCTCCGCCGGCGTGCGCGCCGCGCCCGGGTAGTTGCCCGTCGCCTGAATGCCGCCGGTCAGCTCTTGATCCTGGAACAGGAACCCGCGCACGTCGTCGCCCTGCCAACAGTGTACCGAGATTTTGATCTCGGCCAGCTTCTTCAACACTTGGTCCGTATCGATGCCGTGAGCGGCGTAGAGCTCTTTCGCGAGGGCGTAGCCCTTTTCGATGGATGGTTGCATGGGTGGATCTCCCTTCGCTTTGGATTATCGCGTGAACGCCGCCGGCACGCCGCCGTCGATCGTCAGCATGCAGCCCGTCGTCTTCTCCGACTTCGACGACGCGAAGAACGCGACGCCCTCGGCGATGTCTCTCGGGTAGATATTTACAAGCAGCGTCGTGCGCTTGCGGTAGTACTCCTCGAGCTGGTCCGGCTCGATGCCGTACGCCGCGGCGCGCTCGTTGCGCCAGTTCGAATTCCAGATCGCCGAGCCTTGCAGGATGGCGTCCGGGAGAATCGTGTTCACGCGGATGCCGAACTCGCCGCCTTCCGCCGCGATGCACCGCGCCAGATGCGCCTCGAGCGCTTTCGCCGCGCTGTACGCCGTCGCGTTCTTGCCGGCGTAGATCGAGTTCTTCGAGCCGATGAACACCATCGCGCCGCCGATCGCCTGCGCCTTCATCAGCTTGAACGCTTCGCGGGCCACGAGGAAGTAGCCCGTGCCGAGCACGTTCATGTTCAGGTTCCATTCCTTCAGCGACGTCTGGTCGAACGGGCTCGACGTCGCGAGACCGGCGTTGTTGACGATAATATCGACGCCGCCGTAGTTCAGCGCCGTCTCGTCGTAGGACGCCGCCACCAGCTCTTCGTTCGTCACGTCCACCTTCACGGCGATCGCGCGATGCTCCCCGTACTTCGCGTTAATTTCGTCGGCGACCTTCTGCGCGCCCTCGAGGTTGAGGTCCGCGAGCACGACGTGCGCGCCTTCGGAGACGAGGCGGCGCGCGGACTCGCTGCCGATGCCGCCGGCGCCGCCCGTAATATAGGCGACCTTGCGGGAGAATTCCGCTTCCGGCGGCGCGAGCGTCAGCTTATACAGCTCGAGCGGCCAGTACTCGACGTTGAAGGATTCGTTTTCGCTTAAGGAGACGAAGTTGCCGAGCGCCGTCGCGCCGCGCATGACCGCGATCGCCCGGTGATATAATGCGCCGCTGATTTGCGCCATCGCCCAGCTCTTGCCCGTGTTGATCATGCCGACGCCCGGAATGAGGATCACGCGCGGGCTCGTCTCGTTCATCTGATCTCCTTCGTTCTTGTTGCGCTCGAAGAACGCCGCATATTCGACTTGGTACGCCGCGATGCCGGCCTTCACCCGCTCGATCAGCGCGTCGACGTCGCCCGTCGCCGGGTCCCAGTCGATGAAGCAAGGCGTCATCTTCGTGTGCACGAGGTGGTCCGGGCACGCCGCGCCCACTTGGGACAGCGACGCCGCGTCGCGGCCGCCGACGAACGCCAGCACGTCGTCCGCGTCGTCGTACGTCAGAATCATCTTGCGCTCCGCGCTCACCGCGCCGCGCACGATCGGCATAATGCGGGCGAGGATCTTCTTCCGCTCCTCGGTCGGCAGCGCGTCGTGCTTCTTGCCGCCGTACAGCTTCGCCGCATCGACGCGCGCTTCGATGTACGCTTCCGCTTCGCCGATGATTTGCAGCGTCTTATGATACGCTTCCTCGGACGTCTCGCCCCACGTCACGAGGCCGTGCTTCTCCATGAGCACGAGCTCCGCGTTCGGATTGCCCCGCACGCCTTCGGCGATCATCTTCGACAGCGTGAAGCCCGGGCGCACGTATGGCACCCATACGAAGCGGTTGCCGTAGATTTCTTCGGCGATTTGGCGGCCGTTGTCCGCGCAGCAGAGCGAGATGATCGCGTCCGGATGCGTATGGTCGACATGCTTGAACGGCAGGAACGCGTGCAGCAGCGTCTCGATGGACGCGCGCGGATGCTTCGCGTCGATCATCGTGTGCGCGAGATACGCGACCATCTCCTCGTCCGTCATGGCGTCGCGTTCGAACAGCGGGCGGATGTCGTCGAGGCGCAGCCCCGTGAAATGCTTCGCCTGCATCGTCCCGAGGTCCGATCCGCTGCCCTTCACGTACATCACTTCGACGTCGCGGCCGCGGAAATCTTGTACGACCGTCTTCATCGACGTGTTGCCGCCGCCCCAGTTCGCGACCGAACGATCCGTGCCTAAGAGATTAGAACGATAAACGAGTTCGTCGAGGCCCGGCTGAAGCTGCGAGGCTTGGCTTGGTTGCCATAAGTTTTGCGGCATGTTGATTTACCTCCGAAAATGTTTGTTTGTTTTTGATTATGTTGGAATCATAGTAACACACCTTTGTTTTACTTTGAACCCTTTTTTTTTCGAGGGTTCTAAACGCCCCTCCCCGGCGTCGCGCGTTCGTTCGCCGACTGGGGCGCCGTGCCGCACTTTCTGTCCCATCGTGCCTCACTTTCCGTCCCATCGCGCCGCACTTCGGGCTTGCACGGTCCCCGGCGTCGCGCGTTCGTTCGCCGACTGGGGCGCCGTGCCGCACTTTCTGTCCCATCGTGCCTCACTTTCCGTCCCATTGCGCCGCACTTCGGGCTTGCACGGTCCGCAAAGTCGCGCGTTCG
>JAPSKX010000115.1 GCA_031181325.1 Paenibacillus sp. | reverse complement strand
ATGCCGTGGCCGGGACCGTACGACGCCGACCCGACATACCTCGGGCGGGTCCGCCGACTAAGGAGGGAACTATACGGTGTATATCGATAGTCATGTGCATTACTGGGAGATCGCGCGGGGCGACTATGGCTGGCTGAAGCCGAGCGATCCGTTGTTGTATCGCGACTACTTGCCGGAGCATGCGCTGCCGGATATGACCGCGCGGTCCGTCGACGGCGTCATCGCCGTGCAAGCCGCGCCGACGGAGGCGGAGGCATGGTTTCTGCTGGAGCTGTCGCGCCGCCACCCGATCATCGTCGGCGTCTCCGCCGGACTTCTCCCGTTCTCGGACGACTTCGCGGCCGCAGTGGGGAGGCTGCGGAGCGACCCGGGGTTCAAGGGCGTTCGTCTGGGCGGGGGAGACTTCAAGCGGGCGCGGACGGACGCGGCGGCGCGGGCGAAGCTGACCGAGGGGCTGCGGACGTTGGCGGCGGAGGGGTTAACGTTGGACGTCCTCGCCGGGCCGGACGCCTTGGCGGCCGTCGCGGCGGGGCTGGAGGAGCTCCCCGAGCTGCGGTTCGTCGTCAACCACCTCGGCAGTCCGGCCGCGGGCGGGACGCGGGACGCGACGTGGAGCGAAGGCATCGAACGGCTGTCCGGCTTGCCGAACGCGCATGTGAAGCTGTCCGGCATGTTAACGCTGTCCGAGAGCCCGGAGCCGTTGCGCCCGTACGTCGACGAGCTATTCGAGCGATTCGGCGCGAGCAGGCTGCTGTTCGGCAGCGACTGGCCGGTCGCGCTGAAGGGCGGGAGCTACGCCGACGCCGTCGAGCGGTTCGAATCGCTGCTGCCGCCGGGGCTCGATCCCGAAGCGTTGCAGCGCGTTCGCGCGGGCAATGCGCGGGCCGTCTACGGCTTAGGGAAATAAGGAAGGCGCTGTCCCAAAAGTCATTAAATGACTAGGGGCGGCTCCTTTCTATTTACAATCATGCTCTTAACGGGAGGGGGTACGGGTTCCGGCCGCCACTGAACGTCGTGTTCTTTTAACGAGATTAGAAGGGGACTACACGACGTTCAAAAGGCGGACGTAAACTCCTCCACCCATACCCCACTCCCTCGCGCTTCTGTAAAATGGAATGAGCCACCTACCGTCACAAAAGACATTTAGAACAGCGAGAAAAACGTGAAAAAAACGCAAAGAAATCGCTCGTTTTGGTAAAATGGAAGTACCACCAACCATCACCAAAAAGGAGCGATTTCTTTGTACATCCAATATAACATGGACTAACTTTGCCTGCCAATGGACCTGGAAGAGGACATCCCGGCGAATCATCTTGTACGTGTTGTTAACGCCACCGTGAATCGACTGGACGACTCGATCTTTGACGTCGCATACCTTGGAGGCGGGCGCGACAGCTACCACCCGAAACTGCAGGAGAAGGTGAAGGAGCTCTTCACAACGATTGAGAAGGCCGAAGAACAAGATGACCTGGAGCACGGGAGCAACAACGACCTAGCCGAACTTGGAGAAGCAGCTGAAATCACCGGCGAGAAGCTTGAGCAAGCGGTCAAGCAGCTCGAAGTGCGTCTCACCGAACAGCCGCAGAGTAAGCCGCTGAAGAAGGCGGTTCGTTCGCTCCGCAAAGACTTGTTACCTCGGCTTCAGAAATATGAATGGCAGCAGGGACTCTTGGGTGAACGAAATAGCTTTAGCAAGACGGACCCGGACGCCACGTTCATGCGAATGAAAGAGGATCATATGCGCAATGGCCAGTTGAAGCCGGGATACAACGTACAGGTCGGTACGGAGAATCAATTTATTGTCGGCTATTCGCTGCATCAACGGCCAACGGATACGCGTTGCCTCATCCCGCATTTGGAGAAAGTGAAAGAAATTCTGGGGAAACTGCCGAAGACCGTTATAGCGGACGCCGGCTACGGCGGGGAAGAAAACTACGCTTACCTAGAACAAGAAGAGCGCGAGGCATTAGTTAAATACAACACCTTTCACAAAGAAAATTCGAGGTCTTGGAAGCAAGATGTAAGTAAAATTGATAATTGGACGTATCGGCAAGAAACGGACACGTGGATGTGTCCAAATGGTCGCACGCTTCACTTCCTGCGCGAAAGCAAGCAAAAAAATGAAAGCGGGTATGAAGTACAACTTCGTTACTACCGTAGTGCAAGCTGCGAAGGGTGCCCCTTTAAGAAGCGTTGCAGCAAAGCGCAAGGAGATCGCGAGATTAAGGTGAGTATGGCGTACCTTGGATACAAAGCAAAAGCACGTGAAAGACTCCGCAGCGAGGAAGGCCGAGAGTTGTCTGTCCGGCGCATGGTCGAGGTGGAGAGTGTGTTCGGTCAAATAAAGAACAACCGGGGATTCCGGCGTTTCTTGCTCCGTGGCTTGCCGAAAGTGAGCTTAGAGGTCGAGTGGCTTTCACTCGCCCATAACCTACTCAAGCGGGCAGCAATCAGCCAACAAGTAAAAGCGGTCTGTCAGGAATAATCCCCCTGACCGACCGCTTTTCAAGTTTTTTTCACACAGGGAAACTGTTCCCCAGTAGTTTTATTTACTTTTGAGACAGCCCCCTTTTACGTTTTTTTTTGGGGGCATCGGGTCGACAGTGCTCCCCGAGGCGATTCTCCTGACTCAGGCGCAGGAGGAGGGTCGGGGCCTGCGGCGCTTTCCCAGGTAATTCCCATAGCTCAGGTTCAGCGGCGAACCTTGCTCGCGCCGTCGGGCGGCTATCATCCGGCGCCTGCCAGAGCAAGCATTCGAAAGGCTCATCGTTCGGCCCGCAGCCTGTCGATGTTTCGCCCGAGACGGAACCGGCCGGGCGTGATGCCCGTTCGCGTCTTGAACGGCTTGCTAAGATAACTGGCGTTCGCGTACCCGCTATCGCGGCAGTGTCCTCCAGCGAGAGCGATCTGTGACGGTGACGTCGGAGAATCCATCATGAAGACTACCAAAAAAACCGAACGAACATTCTGTTTTTGTCAGGATATAAGTGGTATAATCGTAAAGCACAATTGAATCTTGGGTGGGCATGGTTTCCCTTCGGAAGGAGGTGTGACCATGGAGTTGAAAGACGCGATCACGATCATGATTCTCTTCGCATCCTTTGTCCTAGTTCTTTTAACATACATCGGGAATAACTACAAGAGAAAGTAAAAACCCACCCCAGGTTCACGGCCGATAGGTGGGTTTTGTGCTTCTAACCTGGAAGGGAAGACCCATCCAAGCCAATTGTATAGCCGAGTGTTCGCCGCACTCGGCTTTGTTACGTATAAGGATAACATAGAAAAAACCAGTTGGAAACCCTGAAACGCGCATGTATGCGAATCATGGGAGGCTTTCGCAGACACGGGTTCTTGGGAACGTGCACCGTGACAACGGGAGTTCGCGAATACGTACATTACTTTCGTGGAAGGTGTTTGCATGGACAAAAATAGTGCTTATAGACCAAACATTACGGGCGCGGGCGAGGTTGGCGTCGCCGTCGGCGTCGAGATGGATAAGAGCCATATCCATCGAACGAACAGATTATTTTGGGATACGAAAGGAAGCGATATTTTAGGAACGACGGCGCTTCCTTATTACGGGGCGTTCGTCTCGGAAGAAAATTGCCGGCTGCTCGGCGACGTTTCGGGAAAGAAGATGCTGGAGATCGGCTGCGGAAGCGGCCAATCGTTGCAATACCTAGGGGAACGCAATGCGTCCGAACTATGGGGTATGGATCTATCGGAAAATCAAATCGAGAAGACAAGGCAGCATCTGGCGGCATGCGACCTCGCGGCGACATTAATCTGTTCCCCGGTGGAAGATCCATGCGGCATCCCGGAGCAATATTTCGACGTCGTATTTTCGATTTATGCCGTAGGCTGGTCGACGGATCTTGTGGGTACGTTTCGCCGGATAGCTTCTTATCTGAAGGAAGACGGAGCGTTTATTTTCAGCTGGTCTCACCCGATTCACAAATGCGTTGCCGTAGAAGACGACAAGCTTGTATTTAAAAAATCGTATTTCGATGAATCTTGGTATTCGGCAGCACTCGGCGAGAGTACGCTATCCTTAGCGGACCGCAAGCTATCCACCTATGTGAATGCGTTGGCCGAAGCGGGTTTCGTCATCGAGCGAATGGTGGAGCAATCCGACGATGCATTGTTGAATAACGGCGATTTCGCGAAGAAGGCAAAGATGCTCCCTGTCACTTTCGTCATCAAAGCGAGGAAGCTCTAAGGATTCGTTCAATGGAATGGATGATCATCGTAACGCACAGGAAGTATTATTCCCGTTTCGAAAGGGTGAGAACGTTTGAAGAGGAAGCTTTGGCGATGGGCGGCGCCGCATGTGACGGGGGCGGGCTTATGTATGTCGGCCGGAGCGTTATTCGCGGCGCTGTGGAGCGGCGGCGATGTGTACGAGTGGATCCAAAGCATTTCCTTCCGCAACAGCGGACAGAGTGGAATCGCTCCGGCGTATTGGGCATGCGTGTATTTGTACGGCATACCGTACTCGATGCTCGCGCATGCCCTCGTCCGCCGCTTCGTGCGCCGTGGACGCATGGCTTGGCTGG
Organism: Paenibacillus sp.; assembly: GCA_031181325.1. Lineage (GTDB taxonomy): Bacteria > Bacillota > Bacilli > Paenibacillales > YIM-B00363 > Paenibacillus_AE. The sequence goes on along the minus strand of JAPSKX010000115.1, from coordinate 10,736 downwards.
CATTGATCTATCCCGCGGGCGGATACTTGTTCTTCGCGGCGGTCGGCATGTGGAACGGCGGCTTAACGGACTGGATCATCGGAACGATCCTCGCCGGCACGGCGGCGGCGGTCGTCGCGACGCTATTTCTGTGCGGAACCTGGATCGGCGCCGCTCGAACGTACGCCGCGCCTGCGATCGGAGTCGTTCTGCCGTCGCTGCTCGCGGCGACCGTGCTGCTTGCGCCGCCGGGCGGCTTCGCCCGGGGGTGGACGGTCTCGACGCCGGCCGCGAATGAGGCCGTCGCTTCGTTCGAGTACTTGAACGGGGAACGAGCGATGCCTCCGTTCCGTCTAGAGGCAAATCAGCGTGCGCGGTACGAGCTCGTGTTCGAAGTCGATGCCGCGAAACCCGGCGGCGGCGCATACGGCACGCGCGTCGAAGGACCTCGCGAAGGATGGACGCAAGCGCCGCTCGTCGAGGGGATGGGCGGTCTTATCGAGACGGACGCGGCGGGCGAGTTTCGGGTGATCGTTCACGGCGATCGCACAAGCGGCACCGTTCGAATGCGGTGGAGCGTCGAGGAAGCGACCGTCGATTGAACTTCGAAGCGCTCAAGCGCATTGAAGGTTGATTCGCGTTCACCATACGGCGGCAGTCTAGGACTCGAATTTCGGGCCGGGCTGCCGCTGTTTCTCGTCTTCAAGACAGGCGCCCCACAGAGACGGCCGTTTGCGATGATCGGTTAGTCCGTAGAAAATGGTTAGCCGCGCGGAAACGACGGCAGGGAAGGGTTTTCCCCCGCCGCGCCGAAATAAGGGGGACGACGTCGCGGCCGGGGCCGGCCCGGCAGAAACAGGGGGCCTCCTTCACAACATGAAAAAGACTTGGTTCTACCGATTATTGTTGTCGTACTTCCCGATTTTCTTCGTCGTGACGTCGGTGTTGATCCTGCTGACGTTCTTATTGCTGAGCGAGGTGTCTCGCAAGGAAACGATCAACGCCAACGCGGCGTACGTGCGCCATGTCGTGCAGCTGATCGATCATACGCTGAAGGAAATCGACGGCATGCTCATTCAAGACATCGAGACGGACGAACGGATTCGGGACTTCTTCCAAGGAGGCAATGCGGCGAACCCGCACTACAACATCTACGAGGTGTCGCGAAAGCTGAATCAGATGACCACGTTCAACGGACTGATCGATTCCGTGTACTTATACCGCTACGCCGACCGCAAGGTGCTCAGCACGAATATGTATGTACCGCTCGAGCAGTTCGGCGACGAAGCGTTCATTCGGGAGCGGGAGCGGACGCCCGCGTTCTACGAGCTGTCGCCGGTGCGGCCGTATCTCGAGTTTCCGGGTCAGGAGCGCATGTCGCCGTCGGTGCTCTCGATCGTGCGGAAATATCCGCTGCTCGAAGGCGGGCAAGGGCTGGTCGTCCTGAACCTTAGCGTAGCCGCGCTCGGCAAGACGCTGTCGGAGCTGAACGATTCCGACGTCAGCTTCGTGAACGTGACCGACGCCGAGGGGCGTCCGATCTTCGCCGTCGACCGCGCGCCGGACGTGCCGGGCACGGTGCTCTCCCGCATGACGTCCGAATTCACCGGATGGACGTACGCCGGCGGCATGCACGACGTCAAGCTGTTCCGATTCGCTTCGGTGCTCTCGTACATCTGGGTGGGGGCCGGCTTCTTCATCGTCGCGGCGGGAACCGTCTGGCTCGCGTACGTCACGAAGCGGAATACGAAGCCGATCGAATCGATCATGTCGCGCATTCACCGCTACGCCGCGCTGCGGAGCGGGAAGCCGGAGGGCGGCGGCTCGGACGAGTTCGGCTTCATCGAGCAGGCGATCGACAGCTTGATCGAGCAATCCGACGCTTATCGGAAGCTGCACGAGGAGGACGCGCCTTTCCGGCGCCGGCATTTCTTCCTCGAGCTGATGGAGGCGAGCCGACCGATCGGCGACGCGGAGTGGCGCGAGGAGCTGGAGCGGTTCGGCATGCCGTCGGCCTACCGCTCGATCGGCGTCGCGGTGTACGAAATCGACAAATACGGCGAGGCGACGACGCGGTATTCGTACCGCGACTTCTACCTGCTGAAATTCGTGTTGAGCAGCGTCATTAAAGAAGTGACCGAAGGCGCGGAGCTCGAGGTATGGGCGGAGTGGACGGAGCAGCATCGCATCGCGGCGTTGTACCGAAGCGAGAAGGCGCCGGAGGAAGCGGAGCGGGACATCGCCGCCGCCTGCGAGCAAGTGCGCGAGTGGGTCGAGCACAATCTCGACTTCACGGTATGCGTCGGCGTCGGGGCCGCGAGCGTCTCGATCGAAGACGCGTCGGCGTCGTACGACGGCGCGAGGAATGCGTTATCGTATAAGCCGAGCCTGGGGTTCAACCGCGTCATCGCGTCCGGCGAGGCGTCCGGGCCGACGGGGGAGCGCATGCGTCTGCTGCAGACGGTGCGCGCCTTCGCCCTGGCGTACCGCACGGGAGACGGCGATTGGGAGCGAAGCTTCGAGGACCTGTTCCGATCGCTCCGGGCCGAACGGTTCGCGCGGGAGGAGCACGTTCAGCTGCTGAACGCGGTCGTGCAGCATATCGATCAGGAGATCGCGGATTTCCCGGACGAGCTTCAGAACGACTGGGCGAGCGTCGTCGTGCCCGAGCTGCGCCGCGTTCGCGACACGTTCGACGTGGCCGAAGAGGCGCAGACGCGGTTTCATCGGCAGCTGTCTGCGTTCCAGGATCGGATCGAGGCGTTCCGGACGAGCCGCAGTCATTATGCCTTAATGCAAGAAGTGAAACGTTACATCGAGAAGGAGTTCGCCAACCCGGACTTGTCGCTTACTCTGCTGTGCGACGTGTTCGGCCTCAATGGAAAATACGTCAGCCGTCTCTTCAAAGAAGCGTTCGGCGAGAAGCTCGTCGACTTCATGGTGCGGGTGCGGATCGAGGAGAGCAAGAAGCTCCTGGAGGAGACGACGCTGTCGCTGCAGCAGATCGCGAACGCGGTCGGCTACATTCACGACATCTCGTTCATTCGCGCGTTCAAGAAGGTCGTGGGCACGACGCCGGGCGATTACCGGAAGCAACGGGGGCAATCCCTTGCACCGTAAGGGATTCGACTTTCGGTTTATGCGGGGAAAACGGTTCGCCGAGGCGATTTTTCCATTCGGTTAGCGCTCGGAATCATGTACATTGCCGGCGGCCCGCGGCCGTTGATACAGTGGTCGCAGACCGGAGCCGAACGCAGGCTTCGACGCGACCGGCGGCGACGCCGGGGATGCATTCACACCGGTAAGGGGGAAGCAAGCACAATGAAGAACGGGAAGCAACGATGGAAGAGAAGCGTCTGGATGATGGCGGCGGGCGCGGCGGTCGCGGTCGCCGGCTGCAACGCGGCCGCGCCGCAGGAAGCCGAACAAGAAGCGGCGCCTCCGAAGCAAGAGACCGCGGCGCCGGAGACGAAGGCGCCGGCCGAGCCGGAGCAACGCGGGAGCATTACGGTATCGATGTACGACCGCAACAACATTCCGCCGGAGGAAGGCAACTGGGATAAAAACCGGTGGACGGAGTGGGTGAGCGAGAACGGGCCGGTCGACGTCAAATACGTGACCGTGCCGCGGTGGGAGTCGCTGCAGAAATTCAATACGCTGTTCGCGAGCAACGCCGCGCCGGACCTCATCCTTGAGTACGATACGGGCTTTCGGAACCAATGGTACAGCCAGAAGCTGCTGATGCCGATCGACGATATCGTCGCGCAGCATAGTACGACGTATAAGACATTGATGGAGCAATTCCCGCAGCTGAAGAAGCTCGGCACGAAGGACGACGGCAAGTTGTACGAGATCGGCCGGGTGTCGCCGCTGACGGCGGGACATATCATATACATTCGTCAGGATTGGCTCGACAAGCTGGGACTGGCAGCGCCGAACACCGCGGAGGAGCTGTTCGAGACCGCGAAGGCGTTCGCGGAGGGGGATCCCGACGGCAACGGACAGAAGGACACGTTCGGGCTAAATCTGAGCGGCAACGCGTATTCGATTCTGAACCATATGTACGGCTACGGCGAAGTGATGTGGCGCTTCGAGGGCGAAGATTTCGTCCACGAATGGGATCGTCTGAAGGCGGGCGTCGCGTTCCAGAAGCGGCTGTTCGACGCGGGCGTGGCGGATAAAGACTTCCTCGCGGACAAGAACGGCGAGAAGGCGAAGCAGGATTTCTTAACCGGCAAGCTCGGCATGTATTTGTGGCAGGGCTTGAGCGACAAGGATTACGATACGTTCCTGCAAAACAATCCGTCCGGCAAGCTGGCGGTGCTGCCGTTGCCGTCCTCCGAATTCGGCCAATTCAGTCCGGTGACCGGCAGCCCGATTCAGATGGTCGGGGCGTTCAATGCCGCGGCGAAGGACCCGAAGGCCGTCATGCAATACATCGACTTCATGATCGATCCGAAGAACGCCATTACGATTCAGAACGGCATCGAGGGTACCCATTGGCAGAAAAACGAAAACGGCTGCCCGACGCCGATCGATCCCGAGAAGAACAAGATCGAAGTGTCCTATACCGGCGACATGGGCATGATGGCGTCGTCGCTCTTGTACGGCAAGTGCGCGTTCAACGAAAACAAAGCGCAAGACACGGAGACGAAGAAAGCGCTCGTGCAGCTCGCGATCGCCGCGGACGCAGCGTACGTCTCTAGAGAACGTCCGATCCCGACGCTGAAGCCGGAATATTTGCCGGTGCTGCCGCAGGACCTTAGCACGGTCGTGAAGAACGTCGAGCAGCAGATGAAGGACTTGTGGCTGCGGGCGATCGTCAGCGGCGCGGAGTATACGGCGGAGCAGGCGTATGCGGACGCGAAGAACCTCTGGGACAGCGCGGGCGGCAAGGGCGTCGACGAATTTTACGCGAACTGGTATAAGGCGAACAAGGCGAACGCGTTCTTGCTCGAGGATCTGTATCAGTTCGGAGAAGACGCGAAGAAGCTGTACGCCAACCAATAAGCAGGCGCGGGAGGGAGGGCCGCCGGCCGACGAACCGCGGCGGCGGCCTTCGCCGTCTCCCTCGAAGGAGCGAGATTCGGATGAAAGAAGCGTATTTCACGGGCGACGCAGCGGCGGCCTCGTTCGAGGCGCGGGCGCGGACGCTGCTGGAGGCGGTCGCGCGCCGGCCGGTGACGCCGGGGGACGCCGCGCGATGGAACGTCTTTACGGCGATCGCGAAGTTCGGTCTCGGCGTCGACGCGGACGAAGCGGAGCGGCGCCTTCGGGCGGCGAGCGAGTCGCCGGCGCCGGAGGCGATCTTCGTCCGGTACGGCCTCGCGGACGCATGGCTTCGCTTCGGCCGCTCGCTCGGCGAGGAGACCGCCGTTTCGATCCGGCGTTGCTTGCTGCAGGCGTCCGAGTATCGGCTGGACGGCGGGACGGAAAATCACAAGCTGATGCGGGCGGTCGCGGGACTGACGACCGCGGAGGCGTGGCCCGACTGGACGGACGCCGCCGACGTTCATCGCCGGTGCGCATCGTACCTAGACCGCTACTGCTCGCATATCGTTCGATTCGGGCAAGGCGAATTCGATTCGACGACGTACGCGGTACTGTATTTCGCGTCGTTCGCGACGCTGCGCGACTTCGCCGCCGCCCCCCTCCTGAGACGGAAGGCGGGCATGGCGCTCGATTGGCTGCTTGCGAACGCGGCGGGGGAATGGTTAAACGGCCTGTATACGGGCGCGCATTCCCGCGATTACCATCCGACCGTCACGCACGCGGACGCGCCGGGCGGCATCGCGGCCGCGTGGCTGTACTTCGGCGGCCGCACGCCGAATCTCGCGGCCGGCGAGCCGCATTACGCCGCCGTGAACGCGCTGTCGGCATACCGCGCGCCGGCCGCGGTCGTTCGCGCCGCGACCGAGCGGAGCCGCCCGTTCGTGCGCCGCGAGACGCACGACGTCGTCGGCGCCGGCATGCCGACGCACGACGGCAACGCGACGCGGCTTCTCGCCGGCGGCGCGCTGCGAGGCTTCGGCTACGTCGGCCGCGCCGGCGTACGCAAGTATTCGTACATGGCGCCCGGCTACGCGCTCGGCTCGATGACGGACGGCGCCGTCGGCGACATCGTCTGGTCCGGCCAGCTGCGACGCTGGTCGCTGCAGTGGGACGCCGAGGCGGACGGGAGCAAGCTGTTCTTCCACCACCCGTTCCCGGATACCGGCGGGGAGGGCGAGCGATACGTCGAGCGGTGGCTCGGCTCGTCGCCCTACGAGCAGGTGCTGCAGCACGGGGGCGCGTTGATCGCGCTGTACGACATTCCCGAGGGCGGGCAATATCAGTACGCTCCTCGCCGGCCGCATCCGTCCGACGCCGATTCGTACGTCGACGGCTTCGTGCCGGAGCGGGCGCTGCTTCGCCTCGAGGAAGACGCCGCGTCGGGCTGGCTGTTCGCGCACGGGGACGCCGTCCTGATCGGCGTGAAGCCGCTGCGGCCCTACCGATGGGTCGGCCGCGATGCGTCGGGCCGGCGCGAGCGGCTGCGTTGCGACGGCCTGCGGCACGCGGTCGTCGTGCAGACGGCCGACCCCGCGGCATACCGCGGCGCGGACGACGGAGCCGGCGAGGACCGGATCGCCGCCGAGCTGCGCCGGTTCCGCGACGCGCTGCTGGCGCGGACGCGGGTCAAGGCGTCCGGGCTCGAGCCCGCCGAAGACGGCGCGCCGCCGCTCGCCGTCGAATACGAGACATTGTCCGGCGACGTTCTGCGCTTCGTCTTCGACGGCGACCGGTCGGTGAACGGCGAGGCGATCGACCCTGACGAGTGGCCGCTGGTCGAGGATCCGTTCTTCTTCGCCGCGGTCGGCGAAGGCGCGCTCGAGGCGAAGGCGCCGGACGGACGAACGGCGGCGCGATGGGATTTCAATGCGTGGACCGTAACCGAATATATAGAGTCCGAATCCGCTTCGGCGGGGTCGGTTGGAGGAAACCCATGAACCATACTGGAGCCGGAAGACTGCGGCGCAATGCGCCGCTTCTCTTGATGTTTTTGCCGGTGATCGCATTCTTCTTGACCTTTCGGTACGTGCCGATGCTCGGCAACGTCATCGCGTTCAAGCAATACAACCTGATGGAGGGCGTCTGGGGAAGCCCGTGGGTCGGGCTGGACAACTTCCGCATGATGTTCGATAACCCCATGACGCTGCAGATCATTCGAAATACATTCCTGCTCAGCTTGTTCGGCATTCTGCTCGGCTTCCCGTTCCCCATCCTGCTTGCGATCATGCTGAACGAGCTTCGGACGCTCTGGCTGAAGAAGACGGTGCAGACGCTCGTGTACTTGCCGCACTTCTTCTCGTGGGTCATCGTGGGCGGCATCGTCGTGACGCTGTTCGGCACGCAGGCGGGCGTCGTCAACGGCTGGATCGCCGCGTTCGGCGGCGAACCGGTCTCCTTTTTGTACCAGGTGCAGACGTGGCTGGCGATTTACTTCGGCTCGGGGATCTGGAAGGAAGCCGGCTTCGCGGCGATCATCTATCTCGCGGCGATCGGCAACATCGATCCGCATCTGTACGAGGCGGCCGGCATGGACGGCGCCGGCAAGTTGAAGCAAATATGGCATGTAACGCTGCCCGGCATTGCGCCCGTCGTGACGCTGATGTTCATCCTGTCGATGGGGCGCGTCATGGAGGTCGGCTTCGACCAGGTGTATAACCTGCAAAACGCCGTCGTCTCGAGCGTCTCGAACGTTATCAGCACGTACATCTATACCGTAGGCATTCAGAACGGCTTATACAGCTTGACGGCCGCCATGGGCCTCTTCGAAGCGGTCATCGGTCTCGCGCTCGTGCTCGGAGCGAACCGCGTCGCGAAGCGGTTCAATCAATCGTTATGGTAAGGAGGCGAGCGGACGCATGAAGGCTTCGTTCGGAGATAAAGTGTTTGCCGCCGTTAACGGCGCTCTGCTGGTCTTGGCGGGGATCAGCTGCCTCCTGCCGCTGCTCAATATCGTCGCCGTCTCGTTGAGCAGCTACGGGGCGATCGCGTCGGGCTACGTCGGCATCTGGCCGGTCGGCTTCAACTGGGATTCGTACGACGCGCTGCTGCGGGGCACGCCGATCGTGCAGAGCTTCAAGAACAGCCTGATCATCACGTTCGCGGGCGTCGCGCTCAGCATGGGGTTCACGATCCTGGCCGCGTACCCGCTGTCGAGGCCGTTCTTCTACGCGCGGCGCTTCTTCACGCTCGCGATCGTCTTCACGATGCTGTTCGGCATTCCGACGATTCCGGCGTTCCTGTTGAACCGAAGCCTCGGCATCTTGGACACGTATTGGGCGCTCTGGCTGCCGGGGCTCGTCAGCGCGTACAACATGTTGGTACTGAAGTCTTTCTTCGAAAATGTCCCCGCCGAAATGGAAGAAGCCGCGCAAATCGACGGCTGCGGCGAATGGCGGCTGCTCGCGCAAATCATCCTGCCGCTGTCGCTGCCGGTGCTGGCGACGCTGACGCTGTTTTACGGCGTCGGCTACTGGAACATGTTCCAAGCGGTGCTGATCAACATCAACGACTCGGCGAAGTTCAATCTGGCGGTGCTCGTGCAGGGCATGGTGGCGAACCAGTCGCTGCTGCAGAGCATGAACAACCTGCAGCCGCACGAAATCGAAGAGCTCATCACGCCGGCGTCGATCCGCTCGGCGGGCGTCGTCGTCATGCTGGCGCCGCTGCTGGCGGTGTATCCGTTCGTGCAGCGGTATTTCGTCAAGGGCGTCATGATCGGCGCGATCAAGGGGTAGAACGCGCTCCGCGTCGCGGATACGGGCGTTCGTTGGACGAAGCCGTCGTGTACGGCAAAATAAACACGTTCGACCGCGGAGCGGTACGACTTAGACGAAGAGGATCGGCGATGGCCGGTCCTCTTCGTTTGCTTATCGGAATCGGATTCGTCCGGGGCGGCGACGGGTTCAGTCTCCTCAAGGAGGGTCGGCCACGGCCCGGCGCCCGAGCCGCGGATCGTTGACGAGGCATGGGGTGGATAGTAAGATGCTGACTAAATGGGAACGTTCCCACTTTCGCGCATATTCGAAATGCGGCAATAGCGGACGGCGGGATGACATGTATAGGGGTGTTTTCCTTGAAAAGCATGCCGAGTCGCGCTTGAAACAAAGGGTAAACGCGGGCGCGAGGTTTCGGTTGAGCGCGGCGGATATCGGTGCCGCAGCAAAGTCTCGCATATTTTGGGAACGTTCCCGAAATCGTTAGAGCAAGAAGGTTGGGCGAGCCTGCCGCGAACCGAAGGCGAAGGCGCTCGTGCCGCCCAACACGGAGAGGAGGCCGCCATGGGCCCGACCATTCACGACGTCGCCCGGCTCGCGGGCACGTCGAAGAGCACCGTCTCCCGGTACCTCAACGGGCAGCCGGTGAAGAAAGCGACGCAGGATGCGCTCGAGAAAGCGATACAACACTTGAATTATCACCGCAACGCCCATGCGAGAAGATTGGTCCTGCACAAGACCTATACGATCGGGATCGTCATCGACGATATCTCGAACATTTTCTACTCGGGCATGATTAAAGGCATCGAGGCCGTGGCGAGGCGGAACGGGTATAACTGTATCTTTCTCAGTTGGACGTCCCATTTCGACAAAGAAACTTCGTTCTTGAATTACTTGTACGAAGGGCAAGTCGACGGTTCGGCGCGCCGGCGTTCGCGGCGGCGGCGGTTCGCGCCGGGCGTTATTACGAGAAGTTCATCCGCGCCGCCACATCGCCGGCGACGTCACGATGAAGCTCACGGACCAGCTGCTGCAGCGGCGGTGGCCGGACGTCGTCAACGTGCACTTCAGCAACCACGACGTGAAGGGCGCCAGCGGCGCGCCGTGGGTCAACGTCGGACTCATCCCTCCGAATCTGGAGATCGAAAGTCCGTACCGCATGCTGCTGCCGAGAGGGCTCGAGGGGATTCACGTAGCGGGCAAGGCGATCTCGGGCACGCATGACGCGCTGCCGGCGATTCGGATGCAGTCGGATTTGGAAAATCTCGGCGCGGTCGCGGCGCTGGCCGCGGCGACGGCGGCGCGCGCCGGCACGACGCCCCGCGCGATCGACGTGAAGGCGCTGCAGGCGCGGCTCGCCCGCGAAGGGCTCGTCCCCGCGGACGCGCCGACGCGGACGCTGGCGCCGATCCGCTACACCGACGAAGCGCTGGAGCTCGCTCGGCCGCGCGCTCGCGCGCTGCAGCGACGCGGAAGGCTACGACGTCTTGATCGCGTATACGGCGGATAAGCGCGCGCAGCTGCGCAAGGGCGCTCTGCTGGAGCTGACGCGGCTGACCGGCGCTTCGATCGGGGCGGAGCCGGAACGGTGGAGCGCTTGGGTCGCGGCGCGTCGGCCTTACGAGCGAACGCAGCCCTGGACGACGCGGCTCGATTTCGAGCCGGACAGCGAGACGTTGCTGCGGCGGGTCATGGAATAGAATAAGCGGGACCGAGGATCAAACACCGCCTGGAGATTCATGCGCCTGCGGCGACTTCTCGCGTTATTTCGCCATGGGAACTGGGTGAAGTAGAACATTTTCATGCGCCGCAGTCTATTTATCTCACAAAATTACGCATTTCGGTCGAATCGTAATCCCCCCGATCTACTGGTGATATAATGAAACCACCATAGGCTAGGGGGATTTTTGCATGCTGAGACGGCTGGGATTTTTCGTTCCCCATAAACTCAAGTACCGGTTGTTCGCCGTTTTCGTCCTCGTTATTTTACTT
>JAPSKX010000323.1 GCA_031181325.1 Paenibacillus sp. | reverse complement strand
GTACGACGACGCGGTAAGATCGCCGTTCACGACGCCGGGATTGTCGGAGTTTTACAAGGACGCGAGCGTCGCCGCGACGACCGTGCGCTCGGCGACGTACTCCGTCTCGATCGTGCCGAAAGAGACGGACGGCATTTATTTCTATAAGGATCGTTCGCTGGACACGCAGGAATACGTCACGCTCAACTTCTGGTTGAACGGCGGCTCCGAAGGCGGGCAGCTGCTGGACGTAAAGCTGACCCAGGGCGGTTCCGAGGTGCTGCGCGTGCCGGCGAACGAGATGCCGCTGGCGCCGAACGAATGGCAGCTCGCGAAGATTCCGCTTGCGGCATTAGATATACCGAACGATCTCATCGTCGGACGGAGCGGCGCCGGGACGCAGCCGACGCTGTACATCGACGATATTTGGTTCGAGCGCAAGACGTACGAGCAGCCGAAGCTGTCGAGCATCGCGTACGCGGGCGACGAGCTGACGATGTACGCGGGCAATACGGAAACCCCGATCCTGACGGGATATTGGGATAACGGCTATACGCAGACGATCTTGGAATCCGTGTCCTGGCAGTCCAGCGCGCCGGACGTCGTCACGGTGAGCGACGGGCGATTCGCGGCGCATGCCCCGGGCGAAAGCGTCGTGACGGCGACCTACGGGAGCTTTACGGCCGCGCTGAACGTGAAGGTCGTCGAGGCGATCGCAGAGCCGATTTACGAGGACGGCTTGGCGGAGCAGTGGGACGATTGGAGCTGGGCGCCGCGGAGCCTGTCGCATTCGGAGGCATACGTACATAGCGGCGGCAAAGCGATCGAATTTACGCCGCGGTGGTGGCAGGGGGTTTATTTTAACCGGGAAGAGAGCTATCAGGCGGAAGATTATTACGGCTTCGAGTTCTGGATCAACGGCGGCGCGAACGCCGGTCAGAGCATTCGATTCGTCGTTCAAGACATGAATACGATACTCGGTTCGGTCGTGTTGAACGACGTGCTGCCGGAAGGCGTGAAAGCGAACGAATGGCAGAAGGTGACCGTGCGCTTGAAGGATATGGACATCACGGAAGGCTTCTTTAACGCAATCGTCTTCCAAGCATGGGATTTCGATCCGCAGCACAACGTGTACATCGACGACGTAAAGGTGCTGAAATACAAAAACGTCGTCGAACGACCGAAGCCGCCGGTTACGTCGCTATCCGTGTCGGTCGACACGACGGCCGATCGCTTGCCGATCAATCCGGATATTTACGGCGTGAATTACGAAGAAATTCCGCCGCAGAACGTATCGACGTTCGATCAGTATCCGGTCATGCGCTGGGGCGGTAACGCCGTGACGCGATACAACTGGCAGACGAACGTGCAAAACCACGCTTCCGACTGGTTTTTCATGAACCTTCCGAAGGAGACGGCGCCGGGCGAGACGCTGCCGCACGGCTCGCGCAGCGATCAGTTCATCGACGAGACGCTCGCGAGCGGCGGCAAGGTGCTGCTGCAGGTCCCGACGATCGGCTGGACTCCGAAGGACGATCAGGTGCGCGTCGGCTTCTCCGTCGAGAAGTACGGGCCGCAACAGCAGACGGAATGCTCGTACGGCGGTTGGTGGTGCAACGCCGACGCCGGCAACGGCATCGCTCCGAACGGCGCGCACATCGCGAGTAACGATCCTGCGGATACGTCGAAGGCGATCGGACCCGAGTTCGTCGCGGACTGGATTCGGCACATTCAGAGCCGGGTCGGCGATGCGGTCAACTACTACGCGCTCGACAACGAGCCGATGCTGTGGCCGTACACGCATCGCGACGTGCATCCGGAGATGACGACGTACGACGAAATTTGGACGTATACCGAAGCGTACGGCAAAGCGATCAAAGCGGTCGATCCGGACGGGCAAATTTTCGGCCCGGTCGTGTGGGGCTGGTGCGCCTACTTGTACTCTGCGGCCGACGGCTGCGCCCCGGGCGCGGACTACGCGAGCCACGGCGGCAAGCCGTTCCTTGAGTGGTATCTGGAGCAAGTGCAACGGTATAAAGAAGAAACGGGTCTGCAGCTGGTCGACTACTTGGACATTCATTATTATCCGATGGAGGCGGGCGTCGCGATATCCGAGGACGAGTCGAAGGCGGTTTCGGCGCGGCGGTTAAAATCGCTGAAATCGTTGTATGATCCCGCTTTCCGGGACAGTTCGTCATGGATTTGGGAGCCGGTGCGGCTCATTCCGCGCATGAAGGAGCTCATCGAGGACAACGCCCCGGGCCTGAAGCTCGCGATTTCCGAATATAACTTCGGCAACGGAACGGGGATCAGCAGCGGTCTTGCGCAAGCGGAGGCGCTGGCGATCTTCGGACGCGAAGGCGTCGATCTGGCCACGCGTTGGGGACAGCCGCTCCGAAATACGCCGGTGGAGGACGCGTTCAAGCTGTTTCTCGATTACGACGGGCAAGGCGGGAAGATCGTGGGCGATAGCGTGCGGGCGGTCAGCGGCAACGTCGATCTGGTGGGCTCGTACGCCATCCACGGCGCGGACGGTAAACTGTACATCCTGCTGTTCAACAAAGATACGGCGGAGAAGCAAGTGACGGTCGACGTGGCCGGTCAGTCCGTCGCGCAGGGCGATGTCTACCGCTTTGACGCGACGAACCGACTCGGCTACACGGAGACGATTCAAGCGGAGTCGAATGCATTCGGCGTGCTCGTCCCGGGCCGCTCGGCGACGCTGATCGTCGCTCGGCCGTAAATGAAGGGTTTGGAACGCTCGAAGCTCCAAGTCCGGATGCAGCGCATG
>JAPSKX010000114.1 GCA_031181325.1 Paenibacillus sp. | reverse complement strand
TCTCGCGCCGCAGCATGAATAAGGTCTCCTCGAAGCTCGGAAGGAACAAGTCCACGGCCGGCAGCGCGCGCGTCAGAATCTCCCGCCAGTCCGCCCGTCCCGCGTCCGACGCCGGGTCCGGCTTCGCCAGATCGAGGCTGACCGTCGCCCCCGCCGCCTTCGCCTTCGCGAGCAGCGCGGCCAGCTCCGCCCCGCCGTCCGTTCGCATGCGGCGCATGAGCGGCGGGTAGCCGAAGTGGAACAGCCCCGCCTCCCGCAGCAGCTCCTCCCGCACGTCCGACGCTTCGAACGTATCGTTCGCGCCTGTGCAGTGCAGGAACATCCGGTCGATGCCCGGCGGGCTGATGACGATCGTATACGAGCTCGCTTCGCCCGCGGCGACGATCATATCGTCGGCCAACCCCGGGCCGTGCCCGCGCACGATATCGACGATCGCGCCGCCGAACCGGTCGTCGCCGACCTTGCCGACCAGACGCGCGGACGCGCCGAGCCGATGCAGCGCAAGGCCCGTGTTCGACACGGCTCCGCCGGTCGCAAGCGTCGCCGGGCCGATATCGATCAGCTTGCCCGGCACGAGAATCGCGTCCATCTCCGCCTGCCGATCGTACAGCGTCGGAATGACGTCGAGGCAAATATGCCCGCAGACGACCGCGGGATACGGCAGTGTCAGGCGTTGTTCGAGCGTCACCCTCTATTCCCCCCAGTGTATCGCGATCGTCTCTCCCGTTCGCTGCGACGCCAGCGCCGCCGTGAACACGCGGTGGCTGCCGGCAGCCTCATCCGGCGTCGCGCAATGGAACCCCTGCGTCATATTCCCGGGTCCGTTCGCGACCTCGTCGCAGAACGCCGCCCACATCTGCAAGATCGAGTCCGAGAAGCCGAATTCGAAGATGCCGCCCGTAATCGTCCCGTACGCCGACTTGTACGGCGCGTCCGCGACGTGCCACGCCTGCCCGCCGCCCGACGTATAAGGCAGCGAGGCGATCTGCTTCGGCGTCTTCGTCGTAAACTCCGCCGACAGCGCCGTACCCTGAATCCGAATGAACCACGTATTCGCATGGCCCGGCGCGATCCGCTTCGTCGACAGCACCATCGGGAACGACTGGTCCGCCGCCTCCACGTCGCATGCGAGAATCGCGTTGTCCCACGTCTCGCACGGCGCCATGCCGCCCTTGCCGTCCGGCCGCTCGGGCACGATCTTCGACAGCAGCGCGCGCACGGACTTCGGCTTCCAGCCGTAACGCATCGGCAGATGCAGCACATGCATGCCGAGATCGCCCATGCAGCCGTATTCGCCGTTCGTCGCGATCCGCCGCTTCCAGTTGATCGGCTTGTTCGGATCGAGGTCGCTCGAATGCCAGAAGCCGGCCTCTACCTCGATTATACGACCGAAGCGGCCTTCGCGCACCCACTCCGAAATTTGCATCGCCCCCGGGAAGAACGGGAACTCCGACGAGCAGCGCACGACGACGTCCGGATGCGCGGACAGCGCTTCCATGATCGCGGCGTTCGCGGCGCCGTCGATGCCGAACGGCTTCTCGCCGAGCAGATGCTTGCCGGCGCGAATGATATCCACGTACAGCTGCGCGTGCAGGTGATGCGGCACCGCGCAGTACACCGCGTCGACGTTCGGGTCCGCGAGCAGCTCGCGATAGTCCGTATAGGCGCGCTTCACGCTCGGCACCGACTCCTCGAACCAGGCCGTCGCCGCCGGATTCGCGTCGCACACCGCGACGATAGCGGGCTCGAAGTCGACGCCCGTCAGGTGACACCACCGCGCCGCCGCGCTGGCGAACTCCTTGCCCATGAGGCCGCAGCCGATGACGCCGAAGCGGATGATCGTTTTCGAAGTCGAAGCCGCCATTACGCCTTGCCCTCGAGGATCGCCAAAGCCGTCTCCGCCGACGCGCCTTCGTGCACGATGCTCATGAGCGCCTTCGTCATCCGGTCCGGGTGCGGGTGCTGAATGACGTTGCGGCCGTACACGATGCCGGCGGCGCCTTGCTCCATCAGCTTGACCGTCCGGTGCACGATCTCCTCGTCGGACGCGCGGCCGCCGCCGCGAACGAGCACCGGCACGTCGCCGGCGACCTCGACGACGCGATGGTACTCGTCGACGTCGTCGCACGGATCCGCTTTAATGACGTCCGCGCCGAGCTCGACCGCTTGCCGGACGAGCGGCATGATTTTCCGAATATCTCCGTCGACCATGTACCCGCCCTTCGCCTCGTTCGGCAGCATGACGAGCGGCTCCACCATCAGCACCATGCCGTACTTCTCGCAGTCCGACTTCAGCTTCATCACGTTTTTCACGCATTGGTAGTGGAGCTCCGGCTCGTTCGGCAGCAGCAGCAGGTTCACGCACACCGCCACCGCGTCGAGGCGTACCGCATGCTCGATCGCATGGTCGATGATCTCGCTGAACAGGTAGTGCGGCAGCGTCGAGCCGTAGATGTTCGCCGCGTCCGTGCGCAGCACGAGCCCCGGCTTCCGCTTGCCCGGTACGTCTTGCAGATGCTTCGCCTGCCCGACGCTGAGCTGGATGCAATCCGGTCCGGCCGCGACGATCGCAGCGATCGCGCGCTCCATGTTTTCGATCGAAGAGAGGAACGAGTACTCGTTGAAGAAGCCGTGATCGACCGCGACGTCGAAGCACTTGCCCGACTCGCTGAACATGCGGTTCATTCTCGCTTTGCGCGACATGGGATAGACACTCCTTTTACGAAGAATGTGATATTCGAACTAACATTATGTTCGTTTATAACATTCATCCTATGCCATTTGCTTTCAATTGTCTAGTGTATTTTCTTCGCAGCGGGGCTCGGAGCCCCTGGATCGCCTAGGGCATGGGCACGCCGGACAATCGCCGCTCCGCCCGCTCCCGCAGCTTTCCCGGGACGCGCGCCCAGAATGCAAAAAAGACCTTCGCGGCTTTATGCCGGAAGGTCGATCGCTTGTGAATCCATATGCGGTCGGAGGGATTTGAACCCTCACGCCCAGTGGGCACTACCCCCTCAAGATAGCGTGTCTGCCGTTCCACCACGACCGCGCGTTGTTGCTGCTTCATCGCCCTTCGAGGAAAAGCGGCGACAAAAACTAATATAACCGAACGCGAGGAAAAAGTAAAGGCGGAAAGTACTGCCAATCGCGATGCCATCCGCCCTAACGGCTAGATGCGAATTTGTCCCTTTCCGACAGGAAAACAAAAAAGCCCCTACCTCGTCGGTAAGAGCTTCTTGTGTTGCGCTATGCGGTCGGAGGGATTTGAACCCTCACGCCCAGTGGGCACTACCCCCTCAAGATAGCGTGTCTGCCGTTCCACCACGACCGCGCGTTGTTGCTGCAATTCGAGGAAAAAGTGAGCCATGAAGGACTCGAACCTTCGACACCCTGATTAAAAGTCAGGTGCTCTACCGACTGAGCTAATGGCTCATGGTGACCCGTAGGGGATTCGAACCCCTGTTACCTCCGTGAAAGGGAGGTGTCTTAACCCCTTGACCAACGGGCCGCATCAAATAACTTGTACTTTTTTTGCGACAAGAAGTAATATACCACAAACAAATGTATCGCGCAACTAATTTCTTAAAACAAAAATATTAAAAAGACGAACCCTTTTTTGTGAAACAGGTCACAGAAATCGGATTCCCTATTATGATACATTTCGTATCGCACAGTTCTTAATTCTTGCTCGACTTCCCGTAATTTGTGCTAAAATTGATACTGTTCGTATCATACTTATTTACTACTTTCCCGTTCTAGGAGGGATCTCGATGTAATCTTATCGAATCGCCGCGATGCAAACCGTCATGAACCCGAATTTTAGTGCCAATATTATACAATGGAGGATTATCTGAAATGGAAATAAGAAAAAAATTATCCGTGCTTTGCGCGCTAGCGGTGCTTGCGCAAACGGCGGTCGGCACCGCCGCAATGGCAGAAACCGACAGTGCGCCGCCGCAAACCGCCCGATCCGAATCGCCGTCTCCAACGGTTACAGAGGTTACCTATGGAATCGATACGCTGCCTCCTTCCATTCCGACCGACCTCTCTTCCGTAGAGACGACGTCGACGAGCGTCATCCTGTCATGGTCGGCATCGACCGATCAAGTCGGCGTGGCCGGTTACAAGATTTATATGAATGAAACCCGGGTCGCAACCGTCTCCGATACGCGTTATACAGTAACAGGGCTCACCCCCGACACGGAATATCGATTCGCGATCGAAGCCTTCGACGCCGCAGGGAATGCATCGCCCCAAAGCGTCGAGCTTGTCGTGAAGACGCCCCCCGTCCTCGGGAAGGCGCTTGCGGCCGGAGCAACGATCTTCGAAGCCGAAAGCTTACCCTATACGGCGTCAGGCGATCCCTACTTCGTATACGATGATCCCAGCACTAGTAACGGGAAATTTGTTTCCTATAATGCAACGAACATCGGAGATTACATCGAATTCGACGTGAATGTGCCTCAAGCGGGAACTTATCGCGTCAGCACGAAACATAAAAAATTCAACAATCGGGGCATGTATCAACTTTCCGTGAACGGTGTCAATGTCGGCACTCCTTACGATTCTTATGCAGCCTCCGTCGGTTACGAAGAAGCCAGATTGGGCACGGTCGCCGTGGGGAAAGCCGGCGTTCAGAAAGTCCGTCTCACCGTATCGGGCAAGCACACGGCAAGTACAGGCTATATCATTGCGCTCGACTCGATTACCCTGACAGCCGATTCGGCGGACACCGTCCCGCCGTCAGCGCCGTCCTCCTTGACAGTAACGGGGAAAACGGACAAAACCGTCACGTTGAGCTGGGGCGCTTCGACCGATAACGTCGCAGTGACGGAATACGTCGTGTATAACGGCGCCGCCGCCGCGGTCGCGGTGTCCGGGACGACGACTACGATCAGCGGTCTTGCGCCGAATACGGCGTATCAATTCACGGTCCGAGCGAAAGACGCAGCCGGAAACACGTCCCAACCGAGCAATGCCGTCGCGGTAACGACGCTGCCAGCCTCGAGCGGCACGTTATTTGAAATCGAACAATTAATTCAAGCCGATTCGGGCGATGTATATTCCTTCTATAATGATGCAGGCGCGAGCGGAGGCGCCTTCCAGATCTATTCCGCGAACGCCGTTCAAGACTTCGTCGAATACCCGATACGGGTCAGCCCAGGCGCTTATGACATCGTCGTGAAAGCGAAGACGGGAGAGAACCGCGCAAGAGCCGCCCTTACGATCGACGGAACGCCGTTCGGCTCTGAAATGGATTTTTATCAACCTGCGAATCAGGCGGGCTTTAGAGAATTTAAACTTGGCTCCGTTTATTTTGACAAAGCGGGATTTAAAATATTCCGGTTCACGGTCGCGGGAAAGAACGCATTGAGCACAGGCTATGCGATTCCGCTTGACGCGATCGCTCTAACGGCGCAAAACGACGCCGTTCCGCCGTCGCCTCCCGCGAATCTGATCGTAACCGACAAAACCAGTTCGACCGTGTCGCTCAAATGGGATGCTTCGACCGACAATGTCGCCGTCACCGGCTACGATGTTTTTAATGGCTCCGCACTCGCCGGATCCACGCCGGATACTTCGTTCACCGTGTCCGGCCTGTCCCCGAGCACGGCCTATGTTTTCACGGTAAAAGCGAAAGATCCGGCAGGCAACGTATCGGCGGCGAGCAGCCCGCTGACTGTCACGACGGTCTCCCAGCTGGAGGACCTCGTCCAGCTTCCGCCTACCCAAGGCGAATCGAGCGCCGCCTTCGTCCGCGGCGACGGCACGTTGTGGTCGTGGGGGTCCAACAACAACGGCGAGCTCGGAGACAGCACGACGAACAACCGCCACGCGCCGGTGCAAACCGTCGGCAACATGACGAACGTCAAGCAAGTCGCCGCAGGCAGCGACCATATGGTAGCGATCAAGAAAGACGGCTCTTTGTACGCATGGGGGTATAACGGTCACGGGCAGATCGGCGACAATTCGACGACCGGCCGCGTCACCCCGACTCGAATCACGAACACGAACGATTTCGTGGCCGTCGGGGCCGGAGACAACCACAGCTTAGCTTTGAAAAACGACGGAACAGTGTGGACGTGGGGCAGAAACAACTCGGGTCAGCTCGGCATCGGCGCGAGCACCGCAAACCAACTCATTCCGGTACGCGTTCCGAACCTTGATAACGTCGTGGCGATTGCCGCCGGGGAAGAATTTTCGATGGCGTTGAAATCCGACGGTACGGTCTGGGCTTGGGGCGATAACGACAGCGGACAGTTGGGCGACGATACGAAGGTGAATAAAAATACGCCGGTTCAGGTGAAGGTTCTTACGAATATTAAGAACATCGTCGCCGGGGGCAACCACGCGTTGGCGGTCGACGGCAATGGGAACCTGTGGGCTTGGGGAAGCAGCAATCACGGTCAAGTGGGCAATAACTCCGACATCTCGCAGATCATTCCGATTCGAATTGAATCGCTTACGAACGTGAAGGGAATCGCGGCAGGTGCATTATCCAGTTATGCCGTAAAGAACGACGGCACGATCTGGGCATGGGGTTACAACGCTTACGGAAACTTAGGGCACGGCGATACGACGAACCGATCCGTCCCTACGCGCATTACCGGCATCGGACCGGTCAGCGCCGTGTCGTCCGGAGAATATTTCGCCGTCGCGCTGTCGCAGGACGGGATCCTCTACTCCTGGGGACGGAACCACAACGGGCAGCTCGGGAACGGCACGACAGCGAACAGCTCCAAGCCGATTAAAGTGATCGGCCCGAACGTGAATCCGGCGGATACGGTAAAGCCGACCACGATTACGGATGCAAGAATTTCCACCTACACGGTTCGTTCCGCAACCATCGCGTGGACGCTGCCTCAAGACGACGTAGGGGTGCTGACCCACGAGATTTACAACGGGAACGTCTTGGTCGGAACGACGAACGCGACGACGAATTCGTTCAAGCTGGATGGCATGGCGCTTAATACCACGTACCATTTTACCGTGGTAGCGGTGGATGCGACGGGCAACAAAGGCGATCGGAGCAACGCAGCGACGCACAGCACGTCCGACACGACGCCTCCGGCCACGCCGTCGGGTCTCGTCCTGTTGGGATCGACAGGGTCGTCGGTTACAGTAAAGTGGAGCGCGGCCACCGATAACGATCTCGTCAAACAGTACAATATTTACGTGAACAACACGAAGGTCGGCAGTACCGCAAGCACCGCATTTACGATTACGAACCTGGTTCCGAAGACGGAGTACTCCATTACCGTGAGGGCCGAGGACGATTCCGGCAACGAATCGCTCGCTTCCTCGGCGTTGATCGTCGCTACGGAATAGTCGTCTATTCGTCAAGATAAGGCTAATGCGCGGGCGGGAACATTCGAAGACCGCCCGACGACGTTCGGATCGTAGAGAAAGCCGCCGTTCGATCGGAGGCTTTCTCTTTTTTAGGCTGAATCTAAGCATACGTGCAAAAAAGAGCAGTGCCGGCAAGTAGTATGAACTACTTGCGAGGCCTGCCCCATGATAGCGTATGTATGGCGGAGAGAGAGGGATTCGAACCCTCGCACCGTTTACACAGTCTAACCCCTTAGCAGAGGGTCCCCTTGAGCCACTTGGGTATCTCTCCAATAAAAGAAATGGCTCCCCGAACAGGACTCGAACCTGTGACAACTCGATTAACAGTCGAGTGCTCTACCAACTGAGCTATCAGGGAACGTTACAAGCATTAATTTATCACGGGGCTCGCTCCTTCGTCAAGTTGCAGCTGTTGTAAGCGGCCCCTGCATTTTCCGCAGCGGTACCGCTTCGGATCCGTCTTCCGCTTGCGCGGGTACTGCATGGCGCAGTCGACGCAGCGCAGCACGTAGCGGTACGGCAGGCGCCTCATCGCGCCCGGCACGGCCTGACAATAACGGGAGCCGCCGACCTTCGCGAGCAGCCGCTTGAAATCCGCGTCGCCGTGCTTGTATCCCCGGCGCTGCAGGTGGAGATGATAATGACAGAGCTCGTGCTTGATAATTTTCTCCGTCTCTTCGCGGCCGTACGTGTCGTATTGTTTGCGGTTGATTTCGATATTATGCGAACGCAGCAAGTAGCGGCCGCCGGTCGTCCGAAGCCGCGCGTTGAACGTCGCCTTGTGCAGGAACGGCCAACCGAAGGAATCGATCGACACCTGTTCCACCCATGCCTGCAATTGTTCATCCGTCATGTTTATCCTCGCCTCTCGATCCTCCCTTGAATTGTACCGAATGGGTGAGCTACACTGTCAAGTAGAACAATTCGGAAAGCCGCGCCGAGCGGCGTTCAACGGAAGGGGAAACTCCGGTGTCATCCAAGCCTACGATGCGTTACCATGTTCTACTCTACGGGGATCGGCTCGAATTCGTCGAGATGCCCGCCTCCCACGCGTACCAGCTGACCGCGCTGCATCAGCGGCTGCATAAGGAAATCGGCAAGCTGACGGCGGAGAACGTGCCGAACCTGCCTCAAGCGATCGCCGAGTGCGACGCGCTGGAGATCGTCAGCAAGGACTATTCCGCGATCAGCGGATTGGCGTACATGAATCAGCTCGAGCAGGCGTTCGCTTTGGTAGAGGAGAAGAGCTACCCGCTCGTCTCGCTGCTGACCGAGATTCGCGCGCTGCAAGCCCAGCTCGAGCAATGGTACGAAGAGGAATACGAATAAGAAGCGAGGTCGGATGGAAACCCTTTTCCCGAATGGACCTGCACGACGTGGGCGCCCCCTACGTATAATGGGTAACAAACCAGAGGGAAAGGGGCTGGCCACGTTGCCGCAATGGCTTCTCAATCAGATGATGCGCGCTTACCGGAAAAAGGACCGGCGGCAAATCCGTCTTCTGAACGATTGTTGGTTCTTTTACCGAACGAAGGAAGAAGACTCTACACATAGATAGCCTGCAGGCCGGCCCTCTCAGCGAGGCGCCGGCCTGCGCCGTTCCGGCCCCGCTTGCGCCGTTCGCCGCGCTCTCCCCTTCTCCCGTACGTTGTGGTAATGTAGTTGCTAATGATTCAAGAGCATCTAACTACTCGACTCGGAGATGAACCGCGTTGACTTACCGCCAAATCAAATGGCTGATCCTCGTCGTGCCCTCGCTGACGATCGGGATCTGGGAGTTCGTTCGGCATGAGTTCCATATTCCCTACTTATCGATGGAGCTCGGCAACATCCTCGCCCCCTTCATCGTGCTCGGCGCGACGCTGGCCATATCGCTGCCCCTCTTCCGCATGCTCGAGCATTCGCAGCGCCAGCTCCAAGAAGCGCGCGAGCTCCAATCGGCGCTCGAGGAGCGCGAGCGAATCGCGCGCGAGCTGCACGACGGCATCGCGCAATCGTTGTTCCTGCTGGCGGTGAAGGCGGACCGGCTCGAGAAGGGCGACGCGGCGGCGGCGGAATCGATTCGACGGACGGTGCACCGCGTGAACGACTACGTCCGGCAAGCGATCGCGAGCTTGCGCTTCGCCCCGGCGGCGCAATCGCTCCCGTGGACGGAGATGCTGCACCGGCTGTTCGCCGACGCGCGGGACGCCGGACTCGACGTCCGCGTCGACTGGCGGCTGCCCGAGTCGGAGCTGTCCGTTCGCGAGAAGGTGGAGCTGTACGCCTGCTTGCGCGAAGCGCTCGCGAACGTGCAGAAGCATGCGGACGCGCGCACGGCGATCGTGCGATGCGCGGCGGCGGGCGGCGGCTGGACGTGCACCGTCGCGGACGACGGGCGCGGTCCGGACGCCGCGGACGCGGCGGCGTCCGGCGGCGGGCGCGGCCGGTACGGCCTCACGATCGTGCGCGAACGCGCCGCCGCGATGGGCTGGCGCTTCGCGCTCGAGCGCGAGGCGGAACGAACGAGCTTCACGATTCGGAAGGAGTGATCGGCTTCATGACGGAACGCGACGCGATGATTCGCATCCTTATCGTGGACGACCACGAGGACGCGCGCATGGGGATTCAAGCGATACTGGAAGGCGAGCCGACGTTCGAGGTCGTCGGCTTCGCGGCGAGCGGCGAGGAGGCCCTTCGTCTCGTCGCCGAGCTGTCGCCCGATCTCGTGCTGATGGACATTAACCTGCCGGGCATGGACGGCCTCGAGGCGACGAAGCGCGCGAAGGAGCTCGCCCCGGAGACGAAGGTCGTCATGGCGACCGTCTCCGACGACGTCGCGCACCTGTTCGAGGCGATCAAGCGCGGCGCGCAGGGCTATGTGCTGAAGAACCTGCAGCCCTCGGCTTGGCTCGAATATTTGCGCGCCATCGCCTCGGACGAGGTGCCGCTGTCCAAGGAGCTCGCGGCGCGGATTTTGCGGGAATTCGGCTCCGCCGCTCCGCCGTCCGTTCCTCCCTCGGACGCGCCTTCCCGCCCCCCGCTGACCGCGCGCGAGACCGAAGTGCTGCGCCTCGTCGCGTCGGGCCGTTCGAACCGCGCCGTCTCGGAGGAGCTGCATCTGTCCGAGCACACGGTCAAGAACCATCTGAAGAGCATCCTTCATAAGCTCCAGCTGCAGAACCGCGTCCAGCTCGCCCGCCTCGCGGTCGAACGCGGGTGGGTGCGGGAATCGTAACCGTTCCGTCACAGGAATAGCCCGATCGAGTCATACCCCTTCGCGAGGAGATGCACTACACTTAGGTCATTCGGATCATTGGTGTGTCGCACCGAACTTATGGAGGGGTATCTTTTATGAAGAAAATGGTTTCCGCCGTTCTCGCCGCAGCGCTCTTATCGACGGCGCCGCTCGCTTCCGCGCACGACGGATGGTCGCAGACCGCGCCAATCGTCGCTTCCGGCGAAGTCGCTTACGTGGAGCTGCTCTTCGGCAACCACAGCAACGAGCACGGCAGCTATCGCATCGAAGGCAATTGGAACGAGGAGACGACGAAGACGTTCGCCGTCACGCCCGCCGGCGACAAGATCGACGTGAGCGGCACGACGTTCTACACCGGCGAAGTCGTGGAATCCGACAACGCGAAAATCAATAACGGCTACGTCGCTTCGTTCTCCGCTGCGACGCCCGGCGCGTACATCGTGTCCGTCGAAGGAGACAGCGTCTTCGCCCACGGCGGCGTCGCGAGCCGGACGCTGCGCAGCGCCAAGTCGTTCGTCGCCGTGTCGGACGTGCCGCTGCTCCGCCGGGTGCAAGATCTGCGCGGCTTCGGCAAGCTCGTCAGCCCGGACCGCGCGGAGTGGGTGCCGGCGTTCAACCCGGCCGCCGCGACGACCGGGGGGACGGTATCGGCCCGGCTGATGCTGAAGGGCGAGCCGCTCGCGGACACGGAGGCGACGCTCATCCGCCGCAGCACGTCGGACGCCGAGCGGCTGACGAACGACGCGGACGGCTACGTCACATTCGAGGCCGGACCGGCCGATTATTACTTGCTGCGCGCGAAGCCGGCGACGGACGAGAAGGTCGAAGGCGAATACGACGCGACGAATTACGAAGCGACGATGACGTTCGTCGTGCAGAACGGCCGCGCGGCGGCGCCGAAGGGCGAGCCGGCTTCGGCGCTGCCGACGGTGTACGTCGACGGCCGCGAGGTGGACGCCGCTTCCGCGGGCCTCCGCCTCGCGGACGGGTCGCTGCGCATCGACGCGGCATGGCTCGGCAAGGCGACGGGCCGCAGCGTCGAAGCGACGGGCGAGGCAAGCCTGCGGGCGGCGGCGGAGGCGGCCGGCGTCGCGGTCGAATACTTCCCGGCGGTCGGCGGCATTCCCGCAGCCGTCCACCTGTACGCGAACTAATGCTTGCTTTCGTACGGCGGTCGGCGCTCCCGATCGCCTTCTTGCTGTTGTGCGCCTGGACGCTCGCGTCCGCCCCGCCCGCGGCGGCGCATGCGTACGTCGCTTCTTCGTCGCCGAAGCAGGAGAGCGCCGTAGACGCCCCTCCGAACGAAATAACGGTGACGTTCACGGAGGAGCTCGAGACCGGCGTCAGCACGCTCGCCCTGTTCGACGAGGCCGGGAACGAGGTGGCGGGCGTGCTGTCCGCCGACGGCAAGAAGACGCTTCGCCTCGCCGTGAACGGCTTGACGGAGGGCGCCTACCGTGTGCGGTGGCAGGTGCTGTCGGTCGACTCGCATACGACGGAGGGCTCGTTCCGCTTCTCGGTCGGGACGCCGCTCGAGACGTCGCGGCCGCAGGAGACGATCTCGCTGGACGGCGGGGCGCAGACCGGAGAAGAACCCCCCGCGCCGCCCCCGAACGAGCAACCGACGGCAGCGCCCGAGCCTCCCGCGGACGACGGCGACTCGCCGCCCCCGGCTGCGGGGTCCGACGCCGGCTCGTCGACGCCTCCGCCGGGGGCGCCGCAGACGACGGAGAAGCCGCCGCGGGCGCAGCCGTCGACCGAGTCGCCCGCCGAACCGGTCGAACCAGTCGAACCGGTCGAGCCGGACGCGACGGCAGCGCCGAACGCGCCTCCGACCGCGGCCGAACCGCCGTTGCAGTCGCCCGGCCCGGACGAACAGGGCGGCAGCGACAAGCCGAGCGGCGCAGATCGACCGGATGCCCCCGCCGAGCCGGACAACGCAAGCGACGGAGACGCCGCATCGACTCCGGCCATGTCCGCGAATAGAGACGAACCGACGCCCGCATCTACGCCGGCGGCCGACGCTCCGGGGTCCGGCACCGCCGCGCACGACCACGGCTCGCACGAATCGTCCGGCGGCGCGCTGCCGATCGCGGCGCTGCGCACGCTGCTGCGCATCGCCGACGTCTTGGCGCTCGCCGCGCTCGGCGGGGCGCTGGCGTTCCGCGCCCTGCTGTTCGCCGCCCCGCTGGCCGCCGGCTTATCGCAGGAAGCCGACGATTGGCGCCGTCGGATCGCCGCGGCGGCGTTCGTCGTCTTCGCGCTCACCGGCACGCTGCACGCCGCGCTGCTGTCGTCGCAGCTGAACGCCGTCACCTTCGGCGACGTCTGGCTGCGCACGAGCATCGGCGCGGCGAGTCTCGCGCGGATCGGCGGCGCCGCCGTCATGCTGGCGCTCGCTTGGCGGCGCGGCGGCCGTCCCTGGACGTTCGCCGCGTCGGCCGCAGCGTTCCTGCTGCTCAGCTGTACGTTCCCGGCGACCGGCCATGCCGCGGCCGAGGCCAACCGCGCCCTTGCGATCGGCGCCCATGCCGGGCACATCGTCGCGGCGACCGCGTGGTACGGCGGCCTGCTCGGCATCGCCTTCGCCGCCGCGCGAACGACGAGCCGAGGCGCGCTGCAGCTCGTCGGCGCGTTCTCGAAAGCCGCCTTGCCGCTCATGCTCGTCGCCGCCGCCTCGGGCTTGCTGCTGACGAACGCGCAGCTCCCGTCGATCGCCGACCTCGCGACGTCGGCGTACGGCAACATCCTGCTCGCGAAGCTCGGGCTGTTCGCCCTCGTCCTCGCGCTCGGCGCGGCGCATCGCCTGCTGCTGCGGCCTCGGGCCCGAGCCGCCGACGTCTCCGTCGATCGCCGTCTCGTCGCCGGCATCCGCATCGAAGCCGCGATCGCGATCGCGCTGTTCACCGTCGCCGGCTGGCTGTCGACGACGTCGCCTCCCGAGACGGCGACGCAAGATCCGGCCGCCGTCGAGGCCGGGCCGTTCCATTGGCATGTCATGGGCGACATCGCCCATATGACGATCGACGTGCCGACGCCCGTCGCGGGCGAACGGACGCCGCTCACGGCGGACGTCTGGGTGCCCGACGGTCCGGGCGGCGACCCCGCCGAGCCGCCGGAGCTCGTGCTCGTCACGCTCATCCCGCCCGGGACGACCGGCGGCCTGCAATACGAGCTGCGTCCCGCGCCCGACGAAGCGGTCCCGTACGTCTTCGCAGGGTATACGAAGACGCATTACGCCGCATCCGAGCCTGTCGCGCTCGATCGATCCGGCGACTGGGCGGTCGCCGTCGTTTTCGTCGTCCCGGGGCAGAAGGCGCTTCTGTATGAAAACAAAATGCCGGTCCGCTGAGGAAGCGGCCCGCCTCGCTCCTCTCGGACTTGCTATGAACCGCGCGAACGGCTTCCGACGCTTCGCGCGGTTTTTTACTGCCGCGGCTTCGCATTCAAATTCGTATATCCGCTTCCATTTCCCGTCTTTACAAACCATTAACTTGCCCCCGGGAAAGGCCCGTTGCTATACTGAAATCGACCGAAGGTGACAACGGTGTCACATTTTCCCGACTACGCACTCAGGAGCCCGCTCATGGACAAACGATATACGATTCGCGACATTGCCCGGCTATCCGGATTTTCGTTCAAGACCGTCTCGCGCGTCATCAACGGGGAGCCGAACGTCAAGCCCGACACCCGCGCGAAAATTATGCAGGTCATCGCCGACACGAATTTCAAGCCGAACCTGTACGCCAAAAATTTGACCCGCAAAAAGCAGACGAACATCCTCGTGTCGATCCGCAAGATGCACGACCAGAATACGACGCAATGGTTCGATATTTTCATGTCCCACTTCACCCGCGTCTCCCGGGACAGATCCTATACGATCATTCAAGAAGTCGTGTACGGCGACGACGAGCTCGCGCATTCCATGATGGAAAATTCCGGCGGCTTCATCGACGTCATCGTACTCTTCTACCTGGAGGAACAAGATAAGCGCATCGAGATCGCCCGCCGCAACGGCATCCCGTTCCTGTCTTTCGAAAAGAACGGCCTCGTCCCGGTCTCGATCTCGAACAACAACCGCAAGGGCGTCCTAGACGCCGCTTCGTTCTTGTTCGGCCGGGGGTTGACCCGGATTTGCCTGCTGCTCGGCGGTCTGCTCGACGTGAACCGGGAGCGGGAGAAAGCGCTGATCGAGGCCTACGAGACGCACGGCGTCCCGCTCGATCGTCTGGAAGTCGTCTATCATATGAACAATCTGGAGAAGATCAGATGCTTCGTCGACGCGAGCATCGAGGCGGGCCGGCTCCCCGACGTCTTCTTCGTCTCCGGGGACGAGAAGGCGATCGCCGTGTACAACGCCGTGAACCGCCGCGGATTGTCGATCCCCGGCGACGTGTCCGTCATCGGCTTCGACAATCTGCCGATGTCGGACTACTACTCGCCCCCGCTTACGACGATGGGACAAAATTTCGAACGGCTCGCCGTCGAGATGGCGAACGTCATCGACAAGCTGCTGCGCCGCGACCCCGACATCCCCCCCATCGAGATCGACCCCAAGCTGATCGTCCGGGAAAGCGTAAAATAGAACCCTATCAATACAGAGAGGAGTTGGTTTTTCGCCTGGAGACAGGTTATTGCTCGCTTTGACAACGGTGTCATTATCTCCATTCTTATGATTTCCTCAAACATGCAGCTCCTTCCGCTCACAATCCAACCCAAAGGAGAATCCGAACATGAAAAACTACGGCTATTCGCTGCTTACCCTCTCGCTGCTTGCGGGCCTGCTCGCCGCTTGCGCCTCCAACGGCTCTGCCGGCGTCGGGACCGAGACGACGCCGGCCGACGCGACGCCCCCTCCCCCCGCTCCTGCCGCCGAAACGCCCGCCGCCGCCGCGGAACCGGAGCCGGTG
>JAPSKX010000322.1 GCA_031181325.1 Paenibacillus sp. | reverse complement strand
CCAATAACTCCAAGTGTTTCCCGATATGGGCGACGAGAGCCGCATCGTAAGCTTCTTCTTGCGCCTGAAGCGTCGCGTAGAAGTCGTCCTTGAACAGAGAAGCCCCGGCGTCGTCCTTCGCCGTCAGCAGCAGGCCGTACGTAATATGGATCAGCTGCCGCGCGTTGTCCTCGTTCATATAATCCGGCAGCTCCGCATCGGTCACGCTGTCAAGCGGCTTCACCTTGCCGAAGTCGGCCGATACGTGGTAGTACTTCAGCGCCTCGCCCACATTCGCTGCGGCATAGGCATGCATGCGTCGATATAACGGCGGGTTGACGCGAGCGACGGTGCGCACCGCCTCCAGCCAGTTCGTGCCCGCCGTCTTCAAGTGGAAGCGGCCGTTCGTGTATTTCGCGACGAGCGGGAAGACGCTGAACTTATCGCTGCCGGAGTGCACGCTCAGCTTATAGCCGAAGTGATCGCAGATCGCCGCGTGAACGGCCAGCTCCCGCTCGAATTGCGCAAGATCGCCGATATAGTCGATCCCCTTCTGGAATTCGCCGCAGAAGCGAGGGGCCATGCTGTACGGCTCCACGCCCTCGCGCTTCAGCTCGTTCGCGACGAACCAGTGCGCAGCCGGATCGGTCGGCGTCGCCGTCTCGTCGATCGAGATTTCGAAGTCGATCGCGCGGCCCGCGGTCGCGATGTAGGAACGATAGATGTCGATCATGAAGCGGATCGCCCCGCCGTACACGAGCGCGTACCGCTGCAGCGCCGCGCGGCCGACTTCGATCGAGGCGCCTTGAATCGCGAACGTCTTATCGGCGTACTCCGCTTCGATCCGCGCCCGGTACGACGCGTCCAGCGCCGCATACCGCATCGCGACCTCGTCGTCGCTCGCCGAACCCGCAACGTTATCGATATGCTCCGACGCGTCGAGCGTCAGCATCGAGAAGCCGAGACGCAGCGCGTATTCGATATCCTGCGTCGTCTTCAGATGGTCGCCGTCGGCGCCCCAACCGTCCTTATACCCTTCTTGGAAAACGGCGAACGACGCAGCGTCCAGCACGTCCTCGTACGTACGCCCCGTCAGCGTCAGCTCTCGAATGCTCTGCTGCGCGAGAATCGGACGGACGTTCTTCCCCGCGACCGTCTTGATGTGGCCCGGCGAGGCGAGCCCGAGCCGGTCGCCGAGACCGATCGTCGCCGTCTTCGTGCCGATCGCGCGCGGCCGCGTGTACTCGAACGCCTCGTTCAGCGCGAGCCGGTTCGCGTGCGTAAGCGGGCACAGCTTATACCGCAAGCCGCCTTCCGTCGTCTCGGTCCCCGCTAACGTGTCGTACAACGTTCCGCCGCCGACGGCGAGCAGCTTCCGTTCGCCGCCGTCCTTCACCATCGCGATGCGCGTCTCGCCGCTCGCAGCCGCGGAAGCCGCGTACACCCCCGTCAATCCGGCGAGCGCCGTTCCCGCCGCCAAGGCCGCCGCCGCTTTCGCCGTCGCATTCGTTGTTGTCGCCATGTCGAATCCTCCCCATAATAACAACGTTGTTATTTCCCTTATGCGTCTATCATAAGTTGAAAAATCGGTTTCATCAATGATAAATTTTGCGTTATACTGTTTTCAATAACAACGTTTGTATTTTTCGTCCTATTGGATATATTTTCGGGGGGAGCTGCAGCGCATGAACGTTACGATCAAAGACATCGCCCGCCTTGCGGGCGTCAGCTACTCTACCGTCTCCAAGGCGCTCAACGACAGTCCGCTCGTGAAGCCGGAAACCCGCCGCCGCATCGTCGAGCTCGCGGAGCAGCTCGGCTACGAGCCGAACCTCGCGGCGAAGAGCCTCGTCTCGCGGCGCAGCATGACGGTCGGCGTGCTGTTGCCGTCGCTCGAGCGCGTCGCGCTGTCCGCGCTCGTCGGCCGCATTAACGACGCCCTTGCCGCGCGCGGCTACGAAGTCATCTTGTCGATCCTGCCGCCGACGTCCGCCGTCCGCTTGTTCCAGCGGCTGCAGGTCGACGGCCTCGTCGTCTTCGAGGACATCACGCCGGAAGCGCGGCACGTCGAGACGGTGACGACCGACATTCCCGTCGTCTCGATCGGCGCTTCCCACCTCGTCGGCTCCCGCTTCGCCGTCGTCGACGCGAAACGCAAGGACGCGCTGCGGGACGCCGTCCGCTACCTCGCCGGCCTCGGTCATCCCCGCATCGCGTACGTCGGGGATGCGCGCGAGTCCGACAGCAAACAGCAGGAGAAGGTC
Source organism: Paenibacillus sp. (assembly GCA_031181325.1). Taxonomy (GTDB): domain Bacteria; phylum Bacillota; class Bacilli; order Paenibacillales; family YIM-B00363; genus Paenibacillus_AE. The sequence goes on along the minus strand of JAPSKX010000322.1, from coordinate 654 downwards.
GCCGGCTTTATGGAAGGCGCCTTCGCTTGCGGCCTCGCCGCCGGAGACGCGTTCGTTCTCGATTCCGAAGGCAATACATGGCGCCACGGGTACGACGCCGGTCGGCGGCTGCTCGCGCTGGAGGAGAAGCCGACCGCCGTCATTACCGGCGCGTACGACGTGACGGCCGGGCTGCTGCGCGCCGCGCTCGACGGCGGCCTCCGCGTGCCGGACGACCTGTCGCTCGTCAGCTACGACCATATTCCGCAGCTCGCGGAGCTCGACGTGCCGGTCACGGCGGTCGGCGCGCCCGTCGGCGCGTTCGGCGCTGCAATCGCGGAGGCGCTGCTCGACATCATGGCGGCGGAAGGACCGGTGCGCCGCGCGGCGCTGCTCGACGCCGTCCTCGAAGAGCGCGCCTCAGCGATTCGCTTCCGCGGCTGAGCCCGCGGCGCGGCGCCCCTTGCGGTATTGCAGCGGCGAGCAGCCGCACGCCTTCTTGAACAGCTTATGGAAGCTGGCGGCGGGTCCGACGCCGATCCGTTCGGCGATGTCGGCCATCTTCAAATTCGTCTCCCGCAGCAGCCGCTGCGCCTCGCGCACGCGAACGAGCTGCACGTATTCGGCGAAGCCGAAGCCGGTGCATGCCTTGAACTTGCGGCTGAGGTAATACGG
>JAPSKX010000113.1 GCA_031181325.1 Paenibacillus sp. | reverse complement strand
GTCGTACCGCTGCCCGTAACGGCCGCGATGACGAGCGTCTCCTGGCCGACGGTGAGCTGTACGGCCTCGCCGCGGAAGGAGCAATCGCGCTCACCGAGATCGCCAAGATGCAGGCGCACTCGCATCATCTGCTCGACGTCCGCCACGGCCCGATGGTCACCGTCGACGCGGAGACGCTCGTCATCGCGGCCGTTACGGGCAGCGGTACGACGCATCAGCATAATCTGCTGCGCGATCTGAAGGGCCGCGGCGCCCGCGTCATCGCGTTCGCCGGCAGCGCCGAGTCGGCGCCGGCGGAGTTATCCGATCTCGCGATCGTGACCGAGAGCCCGCTCGACGTCGCGGCGCTCGGCATTCCGTTCATCTTCATCCCGCAGATCGCCGCGCTCTGCGCCGCCGAGCGCAAGGGCACGAACCCCGACCAGCCCGACGGCCTCGTCGCTTGGGTGAAGCTGTAAGCCATACGCAAAGAGCCGGCCGACATGATGATATGCTCCCCATACGGTAGACAGGTGTAATAATAAAACCTGTTTACGTAAGGGGAGCTTTTTTTCATGTCTAATCGAGAGTACACCGCCTCCCAGAAGTTAGCGATGGTTCAGGGAATCGAGAGTGGTCGAATTGGTGTGGAGGCGACGGTTAAGGAATACGGTGTTTCGAAATCGACCTTGGCAGCGTGGCGTCGGCGTTACAAGGCTTACGGCTACGAAGGATTAGAAGTCCGGACCCATAACAACAATTACACCGCTGAGCTGAAGCATCAAGCGGTTAAGAAGCATCTTTATGGGGGCCTGTCGCAGTCACAGGTGATTGAGAAATACAAGATCGCCAGCAGAACTCAACTCCGAAACTGGATAAAGAAGTATAATGGTCATAACAGCTTAAACGCCTATACGGGGGAAAAGACGGCTATGACGAAGGGACGCTCCACAACGTGGCAAGAACGAATTGAAATCGCCTTGTATTGTCTTGCTCATGAACGGGACTACGGGAAGGCAGCAGCTCAATTCAAGGTTTCCTATCAGCAAATATATGGGTGGGTAAAAAAGTACGAAGAAGGCGGTACGGAAGCTTTACAGGATGGTCGAGGGCGTACGAAGGCTCCTGTGGAGTTGACCGATTAAGAGCGTCGTACGTTGGAAATGAAGAAGCTACAATATGAAAACGAACGACTAAGAGCGGAGAACGCGTTCTTATAAAAGTTTCAGGAACTCGAAAGGAGGCGTCCTTAAGCCAATATCGCCAAGAAAACGTGCGATCGTGGTTTTCAGTATACGTCTTTAAAGTTTAAGGAGATCCTGGACACCAACGAACTGACGCAAAGCATGTCCAGTGTCGGCAAGTGCATCGACAATGCTCCAATGGAGTCATTTTGGGGGACCATGAGATGCGAGAAGTATTATTTGCATTCATATGATACCTTTGAGGACCTCCAAAAGGACATTGATGAATATATTCATTTTTACAACTACGAAAGGCTGCAGGCAAAGCTAAACGGCCTCAGTCCCATGGAGTTCAGGACGAAGGCCGCTTAACCGACATTTTAATATTTGTACTGTCTACTTGACGGGGTCCAGTTCATGACGTCGGCCGGCTCTTTTTCGCGCAAAGCCCCGCTTCCGGCGCTGCAGTCGGAGTATCCCCGACAATTCGCCACGAACGGTTTTCCGAAAGTTGGCTGAGGGAAGGGAAGTAAAGGAGAAGGAACCGTCGCCCCTTGACTGCCCCCCAACAAAAAAAACGCCCCCGCAACGGGAGGCGACAACGACGTACCCTATATTTTACACGATAAACCGATAGCCTGCGCCCCATACCGTCCCGATATACTGCGGCTTGGACGGGTTGTCCTCGATCTTCTCCCGGATCCGGGCGATGTGCACCGTCACCGTCGACGCGTCGCCGAGCGAATCCATGCCCCACACCCGCTCGAACAAGGCCTCCTTGTCGAAGACGCGGTTCGCGTGCTGCAGCAAAAACAACAACAAATCGAATTCTTTCTGCGCCAGCGCGACTTCCTTTCCGTTCACGAACACCCTTCTGGAATCCTTGTGGACTTCCAGGCCGCGGACGGCAAACTTGACGCCTTCCCGTTCTTTCCCGAATCGTTCCTTCATCCGCTCGTATTTGTTGAGATGCGCGTTCACCCGCGCCACCAGCTCGCCGGAGCTGAACGGCTTCGTAATGTAATCGTCGGCGCCGAGGCCGAGGCCGTTCACCTTGTAGATTTCCTCCGCCCGCGCCGAGACGAGCAGGACGGGGATGTCCTCCTTTTCCCGAATCGCCTTCAGGACGTCGAAGCCGCTGGAGCCCGGAAGCATAATGTCCAACAAGATCAGATCGAAGCGCTCCCGCGCCGCCAGCGCCATCCCGTCCGTTCCGTTATCCGCGATCGTCACGGCGTATCCGCTCAATTCCAAGTAATCCTTCTGTAATTCGGCGATGCTCGGATCGTCTTCGATAATTAATATCCGTTTCACGGCCGGCAACCTCCGCTTCTATCCGTATCGGTTCAGTGAAATCAGAATGCGGGCGCCTTCGCCGGCGCCGCTTCGCGCCCATATTTTCCCGTTATGGCCCTCGACGATTTGCTTTGCGATCGCAAGGCCCAGCCCGCTGCTCTCCGCGCTCCTCCTCGACGGATCTCCCCGATAGAATCGATCGAAAATATGGGGGAGCTCCTCCTCCGGAATGCCATGCCCGTTATCCCGAATTTCCACGATCGCGGAAGACGGCGTCGCGCGAAGGAGAACGGTCGCCTCGCCTTCGTCTTTGTTCATATATTTTTTGGCGTTATCGAAGATATTCTGCACGACACGCTTCATCCGCTCCCGATCGACCATGACGACGATCGCCTCGTCGAGCTCGCTCCGCAGCGTCAGCCGCATCCCCGCCCGCTCGAACTCGTATCGATGGTCCGATACGCAATCTTCGAAATACCGTTCGAGATCCGTCCGCTCCAGATGGTAAGGCAGCTGGTTCAGATCCAGCTTGGAGTACAAGAGCAGATCGTCGATCATCGCGTTCACCAGCATCGCCTTCGAGCGCGCCGTCTCCAAGTACGCTCGCGTCTTCTCCGGCGTATGCGCGACGCCGTCGAGAATGCCTTCGATATAGCCGCGAATCGAGGTGACCGGCGTCTTTAGATCGTGAGAGATGCTGGAGACGAGGAAGCTGCGATTCTCGTCGTACTTGCGCTGCAAATAGACGGCCTCCTTCAGCTTAATGCGCATCAGCTCGAGCGTTCGGCACAGCTCCCGAACCTCGCCGTCGCCCTCCTCCGCGATGCCGCCGTTCAAGTCCCCTTCGCTGATGCGCACGGCCGCGTCCTTCAGACGGGACACCGGCGCGACGACGTCGCGCGCGAACCGGTAGGACACCCAGAGGTTCAGCAACAGGAACGTCAAGAAGAAGACGCCGACCGTCACGCCGACGAGGAGCAAGTAGAAGTCGGGCCTCAGCTGCATCGGCGCAAGCAGCAGCAGCGTCCCTCGCTCCCGGGACGGGAGGTCGTAGTCGACTCGCGCGAACATGTACGGCTTGCCGGAAAGCTCGACCGTATCCGACGCCGCGGCGCGGTCCGTCAACGCCAAGCTTCGCTCGAGGTCGACGGCGCCGATCGGCTCCGTCGCATACAGCGCCGTTCGGTCGCGAACGACGACGAGCGTCGCGCCGATCGCCTTCGCTCGCTCGCTTAGCCGCTCCCGATTGCGTTCTTCGAGCAGCGCGTCGAATTCCGCAGCCGCCGCTTCGTTCCGCAGCTCGGCGATGCCCGCCCGGACCTCCAGCAGCTTCTCCAATTCCCTTAGATTCGCCTCCGAGCCCGCCACCTGCGCAAACCCCGCGACGAAGATCGCCGCGGCCAAGGCGGCGACGGCCAACGCCCCGAGCATGGCGAGGGCGTTCATGGCGAAAAATCGTTTCATCACCTGCATACCGCATCGGACGACCTTCCTACAAATCTTTGCGTTCGAACAACGCATACCCTGCGGTAAACAGCATAACGCCGAAGCCCGCCATAATCAAACCTTGCCGGAACAGCTTGAACCCGTTGACCCGCTCGGAAATCCACATCGTATGCCAATCGAACATCGACGTAACGAGGAAGCTCGACGCGTTCGGGAAGGCGATCCCCGCGAACAAGAAAGCGAGGAAGAGCAGGACGGACAAGAAGAAGACCGCCAGCCCCCCTCGAATGAGGTTCGACAGCGCGACGACGAGAAGCGCGAACGCGAATACGGGCAGGAACGTCACCGCATAAGCGAGAACGACTCGCGCCGCGCCGGCCCATCCCGCGGACGCGCCGTTGAACAAGAGGCCCGCCGTCAAAGACAGAAGCATGACGAACAGCAAATTCGCCGCGACGAACAAGGCGAGGGCGGCGACCTTCGCGCTGAATACGCCGAGCCGGGATACCGGTCTCGTCAGCGTAATTTTCATCGTATTGGACGTAAATTCCCCGTTGAACAGGTCGATCGCGACGAACGTCGCGAACAGCGGCAGCAACGTGTAGGAGAAGGCGGTTAAGACGACCAGCGGAAATTCGGCGCCTCCCGCGAGACGCAGTCCGAGTCCGTGCTGCACCGCCGTCACGGCGACTTGTCCGACGACGACGGCCAGAATGGCCAGCGCCGCCGCCGCGTTGATTTTCTTCCGCTTCGCCAGCTTTTCGATTTCGTTCAAGAACGCGGCTTTAAACCCTTCCATGCCGCTCCACCTCGCTTACGAAATAATGTTCCAGCGAGGCATAGTCGCTAAGAATGTTCGTGGTGTAATCTTCATTCACGAGCTTTCCGCCGTAGACGACCCCGATGCGGGTGCATGTCAGCTCTACGTCGTGAATCAAGTGGCTGGAGAGGAAGAACGTCGTGCCTTCCTCTTCGGAGAGCCGCTTGATCATTCTCCGCATATCCAGCATGCCCTCGACGTCCAAGCCGTTGAGCGGCTCGTCCAAGATGAGCACCTTCGGACGGGATAGAATGGCTGCGGCCACGCCGAGCCGCTGCTTCATGCCGAGCGAGAACTTCCTCGACTTCTCGTTCTTCACGTTCGACAAGCCGACGAGCTGCAGGCATTCATCGATTCTGCCCTGATCCACATGCGGATAAAACCGCGCGAACAGCTTCAGATTTTCGTTCGCCGTCAAATACGGGTACGACTCCGCGGTTTCGATCAAGCAGCCGACCTGCTTCATCGCTTGCACGTAGTTGTTCTGTACGCTCTCTCCGAAAATTTTCACTTCGCCGCGATCCGGCTTTATCAGTCCCGCCATCATCTTCATGGCGGTCGTCTTCCCGGAGCCGTTCGGTCCGAGAAATCCGAATATATCCCCTTCGTCGATCGCTAGATCGAGATCGCGCATCCCGCGGCCGTTCGGATACATCTTCGTAAGACCTTCGATTTCGATCGCATTCCTCTTCGTCATGGTTGTACGCATCCCCCGGAACGTGACATGGCTGTCCCCGCGACGCGTCGCCCCGCCTCGGGAACAGCCTGGATGTTGCTATCTACTCTTCAAATACGAGATTGTATTCCCCGTGGGCGTACGGATCGTCCCCGATGCGAAAAGAGCCTTCGCCGGTGATCTCGACGTCCAGTTGGAGATACAGCCTGCCCGGTCCGCCCGGCGACAGCTCGCCGTACTTCCGCGCGCCTTCGGCGTCGACGTACGTGAAGAACGACATCGCCCCCGCCGCGCCGGGCTCGTACTCGAACGTAAAGTCGTACGATGCGCCGTACTCCGCTTCGTATTCGGGCTTCACGCGGTGAGCGAACGCACCCTTCACCTGATCTCCGTCTACAGACGTAATTTCGATCGTGCGCTCGCCGATCTTGAGGAACGTCCCTTCCTTCTCGACGACGATGTCGTTCCGGTACGTGCCGACATACTTGTCGTCGAAGCCGGATCGACTGACCTTCTCGACGGATGCGTCGCTAAGGTCCGGCGCCGCGACCGTCGTCGCGCCGACGTTCGTAATGGCGACGACGACGCTCGCCGTTACGTCGCGGACGTTACCGGCGGAATCCTTCCCGGTCATGACGATCTCGCCCTGCGCCCGCTCCAACCATCCGGCTTCGTTCTCGACCGCCGTACCGGTTACGCGCTTGACGTAGACGTCGCTGGCCAGGTCCGGCAGCGCCGACGGCGCCGATGCGCCGTCCCGTTCCTCTTTAATACTCTGCAGCACCGCGAAGGAAGCGACGGCATTGACGACCGCCGGCACCTGCGCTTCGGTCAGGCTGCCCGAATAGGCGACGCTTCCGTCCGCGGACGGCTCCGCCTGCACTTGATCCTTCAAGCTGCCGACGAAGGCGTCGACGATGCGTTCGAACTCGGCGGCGCCGTATTGGTTGAACGGATTTTCGAACCCGACCCGATCTTGAGAATTTCCGTTCCGTTCATACTCGGAGACATAATACGTCTCGTCGTCGCCATGCTTCCAAATGGAGCGCTCCCGGTCTTTGTACGAATACATCGTTCGCGGCTCCCCGCCGAAGTCTTGCGACGTCTCGGTCGTCTCGGTCGCTCCGATCGCCAAGTCGTACTTATTGACGTTGGACGACTGGAGCAGCACGCGATCGTTCTCCTTCAATTCGATGTGCATCTCGAGCGTATAATTGTCCAGCCCCGATTCCATCTGCGCGGCCGTCTCCTTGATTGCATGCTTCATCCGGTCATAGCCGGTGCCTAGCGTCATATCGGCGAACGCCGTCGATACGAAGACGCACGCGCCGAGCGCGAAGGCGGCGATCGGAATCGTTTTCTTACTAAGTTTCATAGTATTCAGCTCCTTATGTAACGCGGGGTTCGGGAGACGTCTCCTCTGATATTCATTATAGACAACGCCCATTGATTCCTTCTAACGGAACTATTAACAGATTATTAACGCTCGATTCTTCGAAAATAAAACCGCCGACGCGGGGAAAGCCATGTTCCCGCGCAGTACGAAAAAAACCTTGCCGCTACGGGAATTCACCGTAGCGGCAAGGTTAACTTTCGAAGGGTTACGACATTTAAGACTCTATCACTCCGACTTCCTTTAGATCCTCGATATTCAAATACATTTGACCGTAATATTTCTTCACCTTGACATCGTTTAGCACAAAATCGCCGTCCGTAACGCTTCTATACTCTTCCGTCGTTACAATATCGTATCGGAATATGCCGATCATCCCGGAGGCGCGTGCCAAGGTAATCGTGTCGGGGTCTTCGTTCGAAATGCGATTCACCTGCTCAATCTCGGATAACATCGCCAACGAAATCCACCCTTCGCTCATAAGCGGAGGCAGTTGCGAACGGTTTTCCTTCACCGCCGCGGTGTAATTCTGATCGAAGTAATCCGGATACCCTTTGTAGCCGGGATCTTTGGACTGCTCCTCCGTGGGCGGGTCGCCGACGTAACGATAACCGACGTCCTTCGTAGCGTTCTTGATCGCATCGATCTCGGCTAACCCGGTAGCCGATTCAAGCCATAGGTCGGCCGTACGGCCGATGTGTACCGCGCCATCGGGGGTCATGACGATATGCACGCCATCGACGGTGTGCGATGCCCCGACGAAGCTCGGGCTATTGATTTGAACCAGGTTCGCTTCTTGCGTCCAAAAGACGGAATTCCCCGTTTCTTCTCCGACGACCCGCGCAGGAATATATGTAGTCCCGTTTCGCAAGAACGGAGCGGCTTGCAACGCTTTTTTCTCGCCGTTGACGACCACCGTCTTGCTCCCCAACGTAAAAGTAAGCGTCTTGTCGCTGCCGGTGCCTGTCACTTGTTTTAATTTGGCGTCGTATGCGACTTCCATACCTAACGTCTCGAACAAGGCTCTGAAAGGGACGAAGGTTGCACCGTTTCTAATAATTGCATCCGCGCCTAGCGGACCGCCGTCTACGAAAAGCATAGCGTTTGAATCCGCTGCGGAAGCTGCGGAGCCCCCTCCTAAGACGCTCATAGCGACTAACGTAGAAACTAACATTTTCTTCAAATGGACTCCTCCTAAGCTAATAAAGAAATAATGGTTAGATTTGAGTTGTTGACCCTTGCTTCGGCTTTTCCTTATACTCTTCCAACCAATATTCGTAATAAGGATTTTCCCATGTCGTACCGTCGTAGTATTCCACCATCTTTACGCACGCGATTAAGGTATCAATGTTATGAGGGTCTGCGAGAGACCACCCGTAATCTTCCCCTGCCGTTGAATTCGGGGTAATATTTACATTTTCGGCTGTTCCGATATGTTCATAGTTCGATTGGAAACCGAATTGAGGTTCGATCTTAATCGGTAATCCCTTTGCATCGTAAGCGAGCATGGAAACTTCCATGTTTTTCACTGTTTTCGAAGTTTGATTTCGGACGACGACCTCCATCATGTCAGGGTACAAAGACTTGTATACATCGCTCTGGACAATGATCCTTGCCCGTTCCACGGTTACTTCCTGCTTCGTTTTCGCCTCTTCCATCTTCTTCTTGCGTTCCTCGGCGATTTTTTCTTCGTTTTTCGTTTCGTAAACCGTTCGCTTCGCGCTAAGGTCCGCATCTTCGCCGACCACGGACAATGCGCTGTCCAAGGCGTTCATCGCCTCTTGATATTGTTCCTTCGCCGCGAATTCTTCCGCTTCTTGCAGCACAGTGGTCTTGAACGTCTCCGTCGAAGATTCGATCAAGGTTTGCGCCTCGGCGAAATTGCGATCCTCTTCGATCACCTTTTTGAACTCCAGAAGCGCTTCCTTCGGCTTTTCGTTCGCCATTAGTTCTTGTCCCGTAACGAAAGCGGTTCTGGAATCGTTAAGTTTTCCGATCGCTTCTTGTGCTCCTTTGACTTCTGCAGACAACAGCGCCGTTTTCCCTACCGTCTCTAGCTTCGTCGACGCTACGGCGTAACTCGACTTCTCGGTAACGAAGTTTTCCCGCGTCTCGTCTATGTATGCTTTTAGCGAAATCTCCGTATCTTTTTCCCTCTCGGTATTCCCTTTGATTTTCTCTTCGTAGATTTGGCTAGCCTCGGTATACTCGTTGCTCTCGATCGCACTCATAAATTTCTTGACCGGATCGCTGCCGAACATAAACACGACGACAATTATTACTACAGCGGCCGCTGCCGCAATGCCGCCGTAGAGTACGGTCTTGTTAAGTCCCGCCTTCGGTTGCCGGTCGATTTCTTTCGAATTAGTTTTCGCGCCGCATTGATTGCAAAATAAACTTCCCTCGCCTAATTCATGTCCGCACTTCATGCAGTTGCCCATTTCGTTCTCCCCCTCTTACGAATCTCTCGCGACTCTCCTAAACACTCTCCTCATATTACCATAGGCACAGGTTGTAAGTCCTACAATATTTTACAATTCCCACTCCAAACCGCTCGTTTCTTCCCGCTCCGTTAAAAAAGAAGGCAACGCGCGTGAAGTTGCCGCGTTGCCTTCTTCTTCGATAGAACCGTTAGGCAGCCTTGTTTCTACTTGCTTCCGATGTTCCATTCCGCTTCATCGTTCCCTTCTCGTAACATTTCGTCATTGTAGCTACGAGAGTCCCCTCCGCGGAAACGAACGTTTCAAGAACGTTACAACAACTCGACGTACCCATCGGTGCCATGTACGCGTATGCGTCGTCCGTCTTGAATCCGCCGGGTAGCATGCTCCACGCCGACGACGGCCGGCAGGCCGTATTCGCGGGCGATCACCGCGCCATGGGTCATCAGACCGCCCACTTCGGTGACTAAGCCTGCAATCGACACAAACAACGGCGTCCAGCTCGGGTCGGTAAAAGCGGTTACTAGAATATCCCCCTCCTCGAGATCGGCATCTTCCATGCTCATGACGACGCGCGCTCGGCCCTCCACCGTTCCGGAGGAAACCGCGAGCCCCGCCAGCGCCCCGGGCGGGAGATGTTCCCGCTTGTACTCGCCTGCGACGATTTCGCCGTCGGACGTGATCACGCGCGGGGGAGTCAGCTTTTCGAATTTGTCGTACTCTTCTTTCCGGCGGCGGACCATCCGTTCATCCAGCTTCTGCGTACGTACGACTTCGCGGAGTTCTTCGAAAGAGAGATAGTAAATATCTTCGATTTCCTGAATCGCGCCGCATTGCACGAGTCGCACCGCTTCGTTCCGCAAAGCCTGCTTGTAGATGAAATAGCGACAGATCATGCCGTATTTCGGATATTCTCGATACCCGATGAAATTCCGGAGGAGGTCGATTCGTCGTTTGGTTTCTTCGGCCTTGCGTTCGCCGTCCGGCAGTCGTTTCAATCGATCCAACAGCTCTTTTTCTTTCGACAAGGCATCTTGCCGTCCTCGCTCGAATTTCCGTCGGCTTTCGCCCGGCTCGAAGTTATGAACGTTGTTGAGAATCGTCGGGACGAGCGCGATCGGCTTCTCGCTCCAACGAGGCTTCGTAATATCGATCTCCCCGCTGCAGCGCATGCCGTATTTGCCAAGAAAATCGTCGATCGCTTCCCTGGCTTCCCGTCCGCCGTCCAGCCGAGCCAGCCCATTCAGGAAGCTGTCGTCCTTCGCCTGTCGCAAGTACGCTATCACTTCGGGATAAGGACGGATCGCGTCCGCGACGTCGAGCAGCGCCAGCCCCATCTCCGACGTAACGTTGTTCGGTACCGATTGCGTCAGCGCATCGGCCGCGTTTTTTTCGCCTACCCATTCGTTCATCTTGTCGTTGAGCCATGTCGTTGCATTCATAGCAGCCATGATGACAGCCGAGCTTTGCGGGTCGAATAACAGCTTCTTTAGCTCATGAATGTCTTCCGCAATAAAATCGAATACATCCGGCCCCGATTTCATGATGATCGTTCGTTGTAATGCTTCAATCGAAGTCCGATTGCGCTGCATCAGCTCGGAGACGATCGCCGGATCGGCTTCGAGCCCCGTCCGAGCGCCCGCAGACGGCATCGGTCGTTTATCTTTCGGCGCCAACTCGATCCTCCCGTCGCGCCTTACGATGGTCTGTAACGCGTCCTTGAGGAGCGGATCGGATTGTCCCAACGTATGGATAAGCGCTTCTCTGCCGGCAGGCGATGACAGAGGAAGGGTGATATCGACGAACAACCTGCCTCCGGCGGTACGCATCGGTGCGGGAGTCGTCATCAGAAAGAAGGACAGTCCCAATGGTTTCATGGCGTCGGTCATCATCTGTTGGTGACCGACGGACACGTAGACGCGATGCTCTCGATCGTTCGCTTCGGGAATCGGGAATAACGTCGTAATCGGCCGGCTCTGGACAATAGAAAACGTATCGTCCGCCAAACACCATTCGATGTCTTGCGGATCGCCGAAATAGGCTTCGATTCGTCTACCGATGTCGGCCAGTCGTACGATTTGTTCGTCCGTCAGCGTTTGAGACGTTCGTCGATCGGGTTCAATCGGCCGGGTTTCCGTTCCGCCTTCTTTTCGTCCATAGGCGGCTATTTCTTTGGTCGCTATCCTCTTCTCGACGATTACGCCTTCCTTCACCTTATAGCCGTCCGCGGAGACTAAGCCGGAGACTAGCGCCTCTCCAAGTCCGAAGCTCGCATCGATGGATAACAGCTTCCGATGGGACGTCACCGGATCGGCGGTAAATACTATCCCCGAAGCGTGAGGGAACACCATACGCTGCACGATCACGGCCGCATACACTTGGCGGTGGTCTAAACCGTTCTGCATTCGGTAGATGACCGCGCGATCCGTAAACAGGGATGCCCAACATCGGCGAATATGAAGCAGGATCGCTTCCAGGCCGACGATGTTCAAATAAGTGTCTTGTTGTCCGGCGAAAGAGGCATGCGGCAAATCTTCGGCCGTCGCGCTCGAGCGCACCGCATACGCCTGCTCATCGCCGAGGCGGGAGAGTTCGCGCGCTACGGCTTCCGCCACGTCTGGAGGGATTTCCGTGTCCAAAATGAGTCGTCGAAGGCTCGCGCTGACTTCTGCGATTCGATCGCGCTGTTTTGCTTTTAGCTCCGTCAATCGATCCAACAGCGCAGGGTAGGCTTCGATGCGCTCGACGGCCTTTCGGAATCCCGCAGTCGTAACGCAAAACCCTTCCGGCACTTGGATTCCCTCGATTTTCGACAATTCCCCCAGGTTCAATCCTTTCCCGCCGACGAGCGAAAGCTGCGTTGTATCCATCTCCCGAAAACCTAGCACCAAAGAACCCATGTAACCTCTCCCTTTACGAATGGAATTGAAAAAAAATTGACAAGAGCTCGCCGTCATGATACACTAAAATTGTAAGATGCGATATTTACGTCCGCTTATAATTGTAAAGACGGTCGTTTTCCCATTGTACCATCGCGTACCTCAATGTGCAAGGATTCAGAACCTGATCCGATGGATCGGGTTCTTTCTTCTATCGCAATTGCTTTGGCGTGCACCGAGCTTCCATAGCGGGTGAACTTGTACATTGCCGCAAAAGGAAGGAGCGATCCCTTGCCTATAGACTCGGGACCGCTCCTTTTTATTCCTTCGATACGAGCGTACTCCCCTTGCGGAGTAAGCGCCCCTCTTCTAATAACGCTTCGACGATCGGCTGCGCAAAGACGCGGAGCTCCTCCGTTACGCGCGAGAACCCTAGCGACTGAACGGCCGCCGCGATCGCCGCATGCTCTTCCGCTCCGAAGCTGTCACGAACCGCTTTCACGATCGCCTCGGCAACCTCTTCGTTCGCGATCAGCTCGGGCTTCTTCGCCTTCCACTCGCTGCGGTCGCGGATCGGCGGCACGCACATATCGCCGCGCCAGAGGAAATCCCCGCGCCGAACGACGTTCCGATTCAGCGGAATCGCCCCGACGATCGCCTCTTGAATGCGACTTCCCGCCCGTTTCACCCCGGCGGCGTCACAGATCCGCTTCAGCACCTCGCTCACGTGCACCGGGCTTTCCGCCGACACGACCTGTTGCACCCATGTCGCGAGGAGCGAAGGCGGAACGGCGTGCAACTCTCCCCCGCTCAAGTCGATCGACAGCTCCGCCGCTCGATACCGCTCGATCGGCGCAGGCTCCGGCTTCTCCGCCGACTCGTACCGCGGAATGTCCGACTCGGAAGGCGGGGCGGCGTCGAGCGACCGCAGCGGCGCCGTCGTTAGACGCGCCGCCTTCGCCGCTTCGATGCGCTCGACCGTTCGCTTCAGCTCGCGCGATTCGTGTCGGAACCAATCCGTGCTCCAGATGCGATGGATCGTCCATCCCAGCCCTTCCAGCACCTGCTGCCGCAGCCGATCGCGGTCCCTCGCCGACCTCGCCCGATGGTACGAGGCGCCGTCGCATTCGATGCCGAGCAGGAAGCGGCCCGGAGACTCCGGGTCGACGACGGCCAAGTCGACGAAGAAGCCGGCGGAACCGACCTGCGGCCGCACCTCGTACCCGGCGTCGGTCAACGCGCGGTACACCGCTTCTTCGAAGGGGGAATCGAAGTCCTTCCCGGTCGCCGCGGGCGCATCCAGATTTCCGCATTCCGCATATTTCAGGAACGTCTTCAGCGACTTCACGCCCTGCGCTCCGGATCGGGAGAGATCGATATCGTCGGCGCGCAAGTTCGTGAACACCTCGCACCGCATGCGCGCGCGCGTGATCAACACATTCAGGCGGCGCTCCCCGCCGTCTCGGTTCAGCGCACCGAAGTCCATCGCGAGGTACCCTTCGCTCGTCTTTCCGTAGCCGATGCTAATGAAGATCACATCTCGCTCGTCGCCTTGGACATTTTCCAAGTTTTTCACGAAGAAGGGCTCATGCCCATGCGCCGAAATGTACGTATCTAGCTCGGCATGCTGCCGTCGCAGCAGCTCGACCTCGTCGAGAATCGCCTGCATCTGCGCGATGCTGAACGCGGCCACGCCGAGCGTCAGCTCGGGGCGACGCTGCGCATGCTCCAACACGGCGCGGGCGACCGCCTTGGCTTCCTCCTTGTTCGTCCGCGTTCGGCCGCGATCATAGGCGCTGTCCGGCAAATAGCGATACCGTAGGCCCGTGTCGTTCCGGTCCGCGTCCGGGCTCGGGAATACGACTAGCTTATTCTCGTAAAATTCATGGTTGGACACGGTGATCAGCGACTCGTGCCGGCTTCGGTAATGCCAACGAAGCATGCGCTGCGGCGCATTCTGCCCCACGAACAAGCCTAAGATGCTTTCCATATCGGAAGCGAAATGCTCTTCGTTCTCTTCCTCCTCCTTCGCGATCGAATCGAAGAAGTTCGTCGGCGGCATCTGCCGGCTGTCGCCGACGACGACCGCCTGCTTGCCCCGGATGATCGCGCCGAACGCGTCGACCGGCTTCACCTGGCTCGCCTCGTCGAACACGACGAGGTCGAACTCGAGGCTGCCCGGCTCGAGATAAGCGGCGATGGAGAGCGGTCCCATCATGAATACGGGCTTGATCGCCTGGATCGCGTGCCCGGCTCGGATCATCAGCTGGCGAATCGGCAGATGTCGTGTCTTCTTCTCGAATTCGCGCCGCAGGACGCCGAGCTGTCCGCCTGCTTCGTACTTCGGTAGCCTCCGCCAATGCGCGTCCGCCAGCTTCACGCGATTGTACTCCGCCGCGTACCGGTCCAGCTCCTGGAACTTCCGCACCGCGTGATCATGGCGATTCCGGTCGAAGCTCGCCAGCGCCGCTCGCTCCTCGAACGCCCGCGCGGCGATCGCCTCGAAGCGGTTCCAGCGCAGCGTATCGACGAGCCGCGCGCCGGCGCCCTCCCATGCTTCCGCCAGCGCTCCGACCGCCGTCAAGCCCGCTTCCCCGAGTTGGACGCTCAGATGGTTGAACGACACGATCTCATGCAGGCGCGACGCCTGCTCCGCCCATACTCGAAGCAACGGCTCCATGTCCGAAAACGGCTGCCGAACGAGAGCCTCCCCGTTCCGGAAGCGCCCCGCTCCGTCGTACTCGAGAAGCTCCTCCACCGCATCCGCCGCCCGGAACGCCTCTTGCGTCCGCCGTTCGAGCTCCTCGGCGAGCCGCTCGGCGCCGCGCTTGTCAATGATCGCCGGAATCGCCGCGAGCGACCAGTCGGGCAGCTTCCCCGCCCGCACGTCGCCGTGCAGCTCGAGCGCCCAAGGTATGAGCGCGGATAACCGATCCCAGCGCGATTCGGCCCCTCGCCATTCCGCAGGAAACAATTCGGCGGCCAATACGTCGTACTCCGCCAGCTGCCGCTTCAGCCTGCGCGCCTCCATAATCGCATCGAGGACGTCCAACAAGCCGTGGTTCGAAGCGCTTGAATGTCTGCATAAGCCAAGCATGCGTTGCTTCGCCCTCCGGTAACCGCCGGACAAGAAGCCCCACCATTTCCCTTCGTATTTCACGATCGGCGCCCGATGCTCTATCAGGTCTTGTTCCCACGCCTCGGGAATGAGGGCGGCGTCGTAACGGTCATGTATCGCCTTATGCGCGATTCCCGCTTCCAAGAGCTTGGCGATCGCCGCCGCTTCCTCTCGCCACTTCGTCGAATCGATGCGAATCCCGTCCAGCTCCGGAGCGTTCGCCCCGCGCCTCAGCACGCCGGCGACCGCCTCCGCTTCGGCCAACGAAGTCGGCGCGGGCAGCTGCGCCTCCGCGGCGACGCGCGTCGCGAACGCCTGCAGTTCGGCGATGCGGTCCGCCGCCTCCCGCGCCGCCGACTTCAATCGCTCCACCTCCGTCGGCAGCGCCGCTTTCCTGGCCGAGCCTCGGAACGGGTGCTTCGCCGGCGCCCCCATGGCCGCGATCATCGTCTGTAGCTCCTCGACGAGCCGCTCCCGCATGCGGTACGCCTCCGGATCCCACGTCTCGACGGACGGCACGTCGAGCTTCGGATACGGAGCGGCGCCGTCGTTCCCGCGCTTCGTCCCGTATCGCACCAGTTCCCCAAGAGCGGCGTACGGCGAGACGCCCGTCTCCCCGATCGGCTCGTTCACGGCGTCGCAATAGTCGTTAAGCCGCGTCCGGAGCTCCTCCAACGACCGAATGTCGCCGTCGTCTCGCAGCCTCGGCTTGCCGAGCTCCAGCGTCGAGGCCAGCTCCTGG
>JAPSKX010000112.1 GCA_031181325.1 Paenibacillus sp. | reverse complement strand
ACGAGGTGGCCGGCGCGTTCGGCATTAAGCTGGCGGAGCCGGAGCGGGACGTGTACGCGGTCGTCGGCGACGGCAGCTACTTGATGCTGCATAGCGAGCTGGTTACGAGTCTGCAGGAAGGCCGGAAAATTAACGTGCTGCTGCTCGACAACCACGGCTTCCAGTGTATTCATAATCTGCAGCGCGCGAACGGCAGCGACGGCTTCGGCAACGAATTCCGGTACCGCGACGCGGCATCCGGCACCCTGTCCGGCGGCTTCCTGCCCATCGACTTCGCGGCGCACGCCCGCAGCATGGGAGCGAAGGCGTACGCGGCGACGACCGTCGAGGAGCTGAGAGCCGCGCTGGAGAGCGCGAAGCGGGACGACCGTTCGACGCTCATCCATATATCCGTCCTGCCCGGCACGAATACGGACGGATACGGCTCCTGGTGGCGCGTCGACGCGGCGGAGACGTCGGCGAGCCCGAAGGTGCTCGAGGCGCGGGAGGCGTCGGCGGAGAAGCTGAAGTCGGCAAGGGCGTTGTACTAGGTCATGGGCGAAGGGGAGAGAGAATCGATGACGATACCGGCATTCGAGGAATGGAAATTAGGAATATCGCCGATCAACTGGGTGAACGAGGACGTGCTGGCGCTCGGCGATCATTACACGTTCGAGGACCTCATGAACGACTTCGAGCGGCTCGGCTTCCGCGCCACCGAAAACTGCCGCAAGTTCCCGAAGGACCCGGCGGAGCTGAAAGCGCGCCTCGCCGAACGCAACATCCGGCTGACGTCGCAATGGAAGGGCGTGCTGTTCGCCGACCGTTCGCGCCGCGAGGAGGAGCTTGCGTCCTACCGTCGCCATGCGGAGTTCCTGCACGCGATGGGCAGCGAGGTGGTCGTCACGTGCGAGCTCGGCGGCTCGATCACCGGAGATCCGCGGCGGCCGGCCGGCGTAACCGACGTGCTGCCGCCGACCGACGAGGAATGGGACGCGATGGTCGAAGGCTTGGAGGAAGCGGGCCGTATCTGCCGGGAGTACGGCATGAAGCTTGTGTACCATTATCATGTCGGCACGATCGTGGAGAAGCCGGAGGAGATCGACCGGCTCATGGCGACGACGCACCCGGAGCTCGTGCATCTGCTGTTCGATACCGGGCATGCCTACTACGGCGGCGCGGACCCGCTCGCGGTGCTGAACAAGCACGCGGACCGGATCGCGTACGTGCATCTGAAGGATGTGCGGCAGGACGTGCTCGAGCGGGTGCGGAGCGAACGCATCCGATTCCAAGACGCGGTCGTTCAAGGCGTGTTCACGGTGCCGGGCGACGGCGCGATCGACTTCGCGCCGATCCTGGAGCGGCTGTTCGGCCTCGGCTACGACGGCTGGATGATTATCGAGGCGGAGCAGGACCCGGCCGCAGCCGAGCCGAACGCGTATGCGGCGAAGGCGCTTGCGTACTTGCGCGGAATCGCGTCGCGCGCGGAGCGGGGAGGGGTCGCCGGATGACGAACCTCATCGTGCCGAGCGGTCCGCCGGATGCGGACGGACGCGTCGTCGCCGTCACGCCGGAGAGCGCCGGCTGGACGTACGTCGGCTTCGAAGCGTACGCGCTCGAACCGGGCGCGCGCCTGACGCGCGACACGGGCGGCCGCGAGGCGTGCCTCGTCTTGCTCAGCGGCATGGCCGACGTGCGGACGAAGGAGGCGGAGTTCGCCGGGATCGGCGGGCGGATGTCCGTGTTCGAGGGATCGGCGCCCTATTCCGTATATGTGCCTTCCGAGGACGGATATGAAGTAACCGCGCTGACGCGGCTCGAGCTCGCCGTCTGCACCGCGCCCGGGAAGGGGACGTATCCGGCGCGGCTGATTTCGCCCGACGACGTCGGCGTCGAGGGGCGGGGCTACGGCAACATGGAGCGCCGCGTTCATAACATTCTGCCCGAACAGAAGGAAGCGGACAGCCTGCTCGTCGTCGAAGTGTTCACGCCGAACGGCCACTGGTCCAGCTACCCGCCGCATAAGCACGACCAAGACGATCTGCCGCGCGAGTCGTTCCTCGAGGAGACGTACTATCACCGCATCTCCCCGGAGCGGGGCTTCGCGATGCAACGGGTGTATACGGACGACCGGTCGCTCGACGAGTCGCTCGTCGCGAAGGACGGCGACGTCGTGCTCGTGCCGAAGGGGTATCATCCGGTGTCGGCGCCGCCGGGCTACGACGTCTATTATTTGAACGTGATGGCAGGTCCGGTGCGGACGTGGAAGTTCCATAACGATCCGGATCACGAGTGGCTGACGAAGCCGAACCCGAAGTGAAGAGGAGGGCATCGCGATGGCATTGTTGGAATTCCGCCAGGACCGGCGGCTCGATCTGATCGGCCTCGGCCGGCTGTGCATCGATCTGAACGCGAACGAAATTCATCGCCCGATGGAGGAGACGCTCAGCTTTACGAAGTACCTCGGCGGCTCTCCGGCGAACATCGCAGTGGCGGCGGCGCGGCTCGGGCTGCGTACCGGCTTCGTCGGCAAGGTGTCGAACGATCAGTTCGGCCGGTTCATTCTGAAGTACTTGGAAGACACGGGCATCGATACGGAAAATGTCCTCACCGACCGCACCGGCGCCGTCACCGGCCTCGCGTTCACGGAAATCAAGTCGCCGGCGGAATGCAGCATCTTGATGTATCGCGACAATGTCGCGGACTTGAAGCTCGAGCCGGCCGACGTGAGCGAGGACTATATCGCGAGCGCGAAAGCGATTCTGATTTCCGGCACGGCGCTCGCGAAGAGCCCGTCGCGGGAAGCGGTATTCGTCGCGCTCGAATACGCGAAGAAGCATCGCGTCGTCACGATGTTCGACATCGACTATCGGCCGTATACGTGGACGTCGAAGACGGAGACGGGCGTCTACTGCCGGCTCGTCGCCGAGAAATGCGACGTCATCGTCGGCGGACGCGACGAATTCGACTTGATGGAAGGCGTCGTCGGCGAGCTGCGGCAGGACGATCGCCGGACGGCCGACCATTGGCTCGGCAAGGGCGCGAGCCTCGTCGTCGTGAAGCGCGGCGGCGACGGTTCCACGGCGTATACGAAGGACGGCGGGGAATTCAAGGGCTCGACGTTCCCGGCGAACGTCGTGAAGACGTTCGGCGCGGGCGATTCGTTCGCGGGCGCGTTCGTCTACGGGTTGATGAACGGATGGGACATTCCCCGTTGCCAGGAGTTCGGCGCCGCATCGGCGTCGATCGTCGTCTCGAGCCACAGCTGCTCGGACGCGATGCCGACAGCTAGGGCGATTCAGGCGCGGATCGACCGGTTCCGCGCGGAAGGGATTTGATGCGATGCTGGCGACGATGAAGGACATGGTGGACGACGCGGCCGGGAAAGCGCGCGCGGTGCCGGCGTTCAACGTGTTCGGCTACGAGGACGCGATTGCCGTCGTCCGCGCGGCGGAGCGGATCGGCGCGCCGGTCATGCTGTCGACGAACGGCGTCGCGCTCGCGCACATGCCGATGAGCATCTTGGCGCCCATCCTGCTGACGATCGCGCGCGAAGCGAGCGTACCGGTGTGCGTCCATCTCGATCACGGCAAAGACGAAGCGACGATCGAGCAAGCGATCGCGCACGGTTATCCGTCGGTTATGTTCGACGGCTCGCAGCTGCCGCTCGAGGAGAACATCGAGCGGACGAAGCGGCTTGCGGCGCTGGCGAAGGCGCGCGGCGTGTCGTTCGAGGCCGAGATCGGCTCGGTCGGCTACAGCGATCCGTCGCTCGGGCTGAAGCACGAGTATACCGATCCCGACGAAGCCGGGCGATTCGCGTCGGAGACGGGCGCGGACGCCGTGGCGGTATCGATCGGCACGGTGCATCGGATGGAATCGCAGGAGGCGAGCATCGATTACGATCGGCTCGGGAGAATCGAGGCTCGCGTCGGCGGCACGCCGCTCGTGCTGCACGGCTCTAGCGGCGTGAAGGACGAAGATCTGCGGCGGCTCGTCCGCCATCGGTTCGGGAAGATCAACATCGGCACGGCGATCCGCATGGCGTTCGGACGGACGCTGCGGACGGAACTGGAGGCGCACCCGGCCGAATTCGACCGCATCAAGCTGTTCGCAAGGCCGATGGAAGCGGTGACGGACGCCGCCTTACGGAAGTTCGAAGTTCTTGGATGGGGAGAGGGGTAGAGAGATGACGGTACAGACGGTTCAGAACTTTATCGGCGGCGTATGGACGCCGTCTTCGTCGGCGCAGCGCGACGACGTGCCGAATCCGGCGACGGGCGAGACGATCGCCGCGGTGCCGCTGTCGTCGAAGGGTGAGCTCGATGCGGCCGTTCGGGCGGCGAAGGACGCGTTCCAGGAGTGGAAGAAGGTTCCGGCGCCGCGGCGCGCGAGAATCCTCTTCAAATACCAGCAGCTCCTCGTCGAGCACTGGGACGAATTGGCGAAGCTCGTCACGCTCGAAAACGGTAAAAGCTACACAGAAGCGTATGGCGAAGTGCAGCGCGGCATCGAGTGCGTCGAGTTCGCCGCGGGGGCGCCGACGCTGCTGATGGGCAGCCACTTGCCCGACATCGCGACCGGCATCGAATCGGCGATGTACCGGTATCCGGTCGGCGTCGTCGGGGGCATTACCCCGTTCAACTTCCCGATGATGGTGCCGTGCTGGATGTTCCCGCTCGCGATCGCCTGCGGCAATACGTTCGTGCTGAAGCCGTCGGAGCGGACGCCGCTGACGGCGAATCGGCTCGCGGAGCTGTTCGCCGAGGCGGGTCTGCCGGACGGCGTGTTCAACGTCGTGCACGGCGCGCGCGACGTGGTGAACGGGCTGCTCGAGCATCCGGACGTATCCGCGATTTCGTTCGTCGGCTCGCAGCCGGTGGCGGAATACGTATATAAGTCCGCGGCGGCGGCCGGGAAGCGCGTGCAGGCGCTCGGCGGCGCGAAAAACCATTCGATCGTCATGCCGGACGCGGACCTCGCGCTCGCGGTGAAGGAAATTACGAGCGCGGCGTTCGGCTCGGCCGGAGAACGCTGCATGGCGGCGTCCGTCGTCGTCGCGGTCGGCGGCGTCGGCGACGCCTTGGTCGAAAGACTCGTCGAGGCGGCCCGGGGTCTCGCCGTCGGCGACGGCATGACGCCCGGCGTCTTCCTCGGACCGGTCATCCGCGACTCGCACAAGGCGCGCACGGTGCAGTACATCGAAGCGGGCGTGCAGGAAGGCGCGGTATTGGCGCTCGACGGGCGGGAGCATGCGGCTGCGTCGGGGGCCGGTTACTTCCTCGGGCCGACGATCTTCGATCATGCGCGGGCGGGGATGAAGATTTGGGCGGACGAAATCTTCGCCCCGGTACTGCAGATCGTAAGGGCCGATACGCTGGAGGACGCCGTGAGCATCGCGAACGCGTCCGAATTCGCGAACGGCGCATGCTTGTACACGAACGACGCGCGGGCGATCCGGCAGTTCCGGGAGACGATCGACGCGGGGATGCTCGGCGTGAACGTCGGCGTGCCGGCGCCGATGGCGTTTTTCCCGTTTTCCGGCTACAAGAAGTCTTTCTACGGCGACCTGCACGCGAACGGCAAGGACGGCGTCGAATTTTACACCCGCAAGAAAATGATCGTCGCCCGATACTAATCCGCGCCGGGTTTTCTGGTACAATAAGAGGAAAAATCGGTCCGGAACGACGGCGATGATGGAGTCGATAGACGAATGGCAACGATCTATGACGTGGCGAAGGAAGCGGGCGTATCGATCGCTACGGTGTCCAAGGTCATTAACGAGACGGGACGCATCAGCGAGCAGACGCGAAAGCATGTCCGAGCGGTGATGAAGGAGCTGGACTATCAGCCGAGCTTGGTAGCGTCGGCGCTCACGAAGAAGCGGACGAACACGATCGGGCTGATGCTGCCCGATCTTAGCAACCTGTTCTTCGCGGAGGTGGCCCGCAGCGTCGAGGACCGCGCACACGAGAAGGGATATAACGTCGTTATTTGCAGCACCGACAACGACGCGGGCAAGGAGGAGAAGTACCTCGCGTGGCTCCGGCAGAAGCGCGTGGACGGCATCGTGCTGGCCACGGGCATGCAGAGCGACAAGTCGGTGAAGTCGCTGCTGGACGCGCGGCTGCCCGTGGCGCTCGTCGCGCGGGAGAGCCAGCGACTCGCCGTCGATACGGTGCGCGTCGACGATTTCCTCGGCGGCTACCTGGCGGCGTCCCACCTCGCGCAGCTCGGACACGAGCGCATCGCGGTCATCGCGGAAAATCTCCGCGTGTCCAGCAGCCGGGAGCGCGTGGAGGGATATAAGAAGGCGTTGGAGGAAGCGGGGCTGCCCTTCGACGAGTCGCTCGTGGCCGTCTCCTCGTTCGACATCGAGGGCGGGAAGGAAGCGACGAGACGACTGCTGGCGCTGGACCGGCCGCCGACGGCCATCTTCGCGTGCAACGACTTGCTCGCGATCGGCTGCATCCAGGTCGGCCGCGCGACGGGCAGATCGGTGCCGTCGCAGCTGTCGGTCGTCGGCTTCGACAACACGCTGATCGCGTCGCTCGCGGAGCCGCCGCTAACGACGGTCGCGCAGCCGATCCCGGACCTCGGCCGGCATGTGGTCGACTTGATTACGCAGGAAATCGACGGGGGCAAGCAAGCGAAGCAGCGGGTCGTGCTCGTCCCCGAGCTCGTGCTGCGCGGCTCGACGGGGCCCGCGCCCCGGTGACGGTCGGCGGGAAGCGCCTGCGTGCCCGGAGGGCGGCGCCTTCGCGGGCGTGTCCGGCAGGTGCTTCGGCTCCAGCCGAGAGGAACAACTCGGTACGCGAATCGGCGCATGATTATCGCGTACATTCATTTTCGCTAACGTCCCGCTGAGGGCGCTGGTTTGTTCGCTATCGCCCGCTGCCGGTGCGGAGAGCGTCTTTTTTTTTTCAAATTCGTTAAACCGGTTTAACGATGCGGCGACGGCGGGTTCGACTTCGGCGTCGTATCCGAAATTTCGAAGGAAGGCGGAGGACCAATGGCCAAAATCGACGACGTCGCGGCGCTCGCCGGGGTGTCCAACGTGTTCAGCAAGAAGCGGCCGATCAGCCAAGAGGTGTCCGCCCGCGTGCTGGCCGCGGCCAAACAGCTCAATTACGTCCCGAATCACGTCGCGAGAAGCTTGGCCCTCAAGAAGACGATGATCGTCGGGCTCAACATGCCGTTGTCCGGGACGTCGGGCCTGACCGGCTTCGACAGGGGGATCGTCGACGGCGTCGCCCTCGAAGGCGCGGGTATCGGGTGCTGCTCGATACGCTGCCCGACGACGACGACGAGACCCGTTACTCGAGCGATCCGGTGGACAGCGTCGTCTTGGTCAATCCGGCGCCGCGCGCGCGTACACCGCGAACGTCGCGGATACGGACCGCGTCGCGAGAGGCGCGCTGCGGGCGCTTCGCGAGCTGAACGTCGGCGTGCCGGACGATGTGTCGATCGTGGCGTTATGCAACGACGATACGCTCGCGCGAGAGACGACGCCGCCGCTGACGACAGCGGAGCTGTCGCCGAGCCGACTCGGCGCGGAAGCGGCCGCGCTGCCGCTCGAGAAGCTGCAGCGGCCCGGCCGGACGCGACGCACGACAGTGGAGGCAAAGCTCGTCGTCCGGGAGTCTTGCAGGCGGTTGTAGTTCATGTCCGGCGCAGGCTCTGATTTTCGTAACGAAATGTAAGCGTTGTTATTGATTTCGCGGGAGGCGTGGAATCCGGATGGAACAGAGCTTCGAACGATGGATCGGGCACAAGGAGCAGAGCGCCTATTTGGAGATCCCGTTTCGCATGCCGGAAGGCGTCGAGGCGGTTACGGTGAGCTATGCAGTGCGGGTCGAGGGCGAAGGGAAGGCCACGATCGACTTGGGGATCCGAGATACGGAACGGGTACGCGGATGGAGCGGCGGCGCTCGCCGGACGTTCACGATCGGCCTGGAACGGGCGACCCCCGGCTATCTTCCGGGCGCGCTGAGCCCCGGCGAATGGGCGGTGCTGCATAACGCCTACGAGGTTCCGGCGCAAGGGTGCGTCGTTACGGTGACGATTCGATTCCAGCTTGCGGCGCCGAGATGGCTGAAGGGCGATCTGCATATGCACAGCGTACACAGCGACGGGACGTACACCTTGGAAGAGAATGCGAACCTTATGGAGGAGCTCGGCTGCGATTTTCTCGCGATGACGGACCATAACGCGTCCAGCCAGAATGTCGCTTATCCGCGCCAGACGAATGTCGTGATGATTCCCGGGATGGAGTTTACGACGAACTTCGGGCACAGCAACTTCCTGGGGGTAGCGGACCCGCTCGACGACTTCCGCGTCTCGAGCATGGACGACGTGCATCGGCGCATCCGAACCGCCAGGGAGCGCGGCGCGAAGATCGTG
The DNA here is from genome assembly GCA_031181325.1 of Paenibacillus sp. Lineage (GTDB taxonomy): Bacteria > Bacillota > Bacilli > Paenibacillales > YIM-B00363 > Paenibacillus_AE. The sequence continues at coordinate 7,639 of JAPSKX010000112.1, read as the reverse complement.
CTTAACCATCCCCACTGCGACCATTGCCCATGGCTGTGGGACTTCGATGTCGACTTCGATTGGGTCGAAATCTGGAACGGTCCTTGGCGGGAGGCGAGCCTCGCTACCCTCCAATGGTGGCACGAGCAGCTGGTCGCCGGGCGTCGCCTGACGGCGGTCGGCGGCAGCGATACGCATCGCCCGCACCCTTACGTTCGGCACGCCTGGCCGACGACGTGGGTGTACAGCGACACGAAGACCGTGACCGGCATCCTCGGCGGCATCGAGCGCGGCGGCGTCGTGATCAGCTACGCGCCGGAGGGACCGTTCGCGACGCTGCGCGCCGGCGGATACGGCATCGGCGCCGTCGTTCCCGGCGGCGCCGCCGACGAGCTGGTCTTGGACGCGTCGGGGTTGAAGGCGGGCGACGTCCTGAAGCTGATCGGCAACCGGGGGACGGTCGCGGAGCGACGCATCGACCGTGACGGCACGTTCGCGCTGTCGCATCGATTAGAGGCGTCGGATACGTTCTATCGCGCCGAGGTATGGAGACATTTCGCGGAGGTCGACCGGACGCTACTCGCGGCCGTCACGAACGCGATTTATTTCGAAGCCGCCGCGGCGGCGGCCCGCGGAGGAGGCCAATCGCATGCATGAGCGCGTGAAGAAGGTCGTCGAAGCCGGCGGAGGAAGGCCGCGGCTTCGTGCTGCGCTTCCGAACGAAGCCGTACGAAGTGAATACTTTTCGCTGGGAGGTCTGATTTCATGACGATGGGAACGCCGATGGAGCTGCGCGTCATGTCCTTTAATTTGCGGTACGATAACGCCGGCGACGGGGCGAACGCTTGCCGCGCCGCGTCGATAAAGTCGTCGATACGATCCGTCGGCACGACCCGGCGCTGATCGGGACGCAGGAAGGCCTGATCGGCATGCTGACGGATCTCGGGAGGAGGCTGCCCGAGTACGAACGCATCGGCATCGGCCGGCTCGGCGGGACGGACGGCGAGCATACCGCGATCTTCTATAAGAAGAGCGAGTTCGCGGCGGTCGACTTCGGGCAGTTTTGGCTGTCCGAGCAGCCGGAGCTCCCCGCTTCGGTCGGATGGGACGCGGACTTGCCGCGCGTCTGCACGAGCGCTCGATTCCGCCACCGCGGATCGGGGCGGGAGTTATACTTCTTTAACACGCATCTGGATCATATCGGGCGGACGGCTCGCCTCGAAGGCAGCCGATTGATCGGCCGGCGCATCGACGAAGCGCGCGAGGAGACGGCGCTGCCGCTCGTCCTGACGGGCGACTTCAATTGTCACCCGACGCACGAGCCCATCCGCTTTCTCCGCGGGGAGCTCGAGCCTCGCATGCGGACGCGCTTGATCGACGCTTATACGGCGCTGCCGGACGGGCGGGCCGGCTTGACGGCGTACAGCTTCCGCGGCGGAGAGGCGGGAGAGCCGATCGATTACATCTTCGCCACCGAGGAATGCGTTGCGTCGCAGGTACAAGTCGATAGAAACCCGGTGGACGGCGGTTACCCTTCGGATCATTATCCGATCGTCGCCGCGCTGCGAATCAGGTAGAAATTTCTTCCCCGGGGGCGAAACTAAAGGGGATCCGCGGGCGTCTCTGTATTGGGTAGAACCATACAACGGGAGGCGCTGCGAGGATGAAACGTTGGGCAGGGTACAGGGGACTCGTCGGATCGCTCGCCGTCGCGGTCGCGGCCGGGTCGGCCGTCGGAGCGTGGCCGGAACCGTCGGCGGCGAACGACGAGGCGAGGACGACGACGCGTGAGATCGTCTTCGATATCGACCGGAACAGCGTGCTGGTGAACGGACGGTCGCCGGCGGTTACGTATCCGATGACCGTACATAACGGCCGCGTCTACGTGTCGGCGCGGCAGCTCGCGGAAGCGTTCGGCTTGAAGGCGGAATACGATCCGAAGAGTTACGACGCGATCCTTCGCGACGGACGCACGAGCATCAGCGTCAATCAAGGCGCGAAGCAGGCGTGGGTGAACGACATGCCCGTGCCGTACGAAGGGCTCGGGCTCGTGAAGGACGGACGGCTGCTGCTGTCGATCCGCGCCATCGCCGATTATATGGGCTTATACGTCGGCTACGACGCCGTCTCGAGGAAGGCGACCGTCGCGGACCCGGAATTTCCGTATGCGAAGCCGGTGAACGCCGCCGAGCCGAATTTCGTGCCGATCGACTTCGCTCGATACGGCGCTTATCCGGTCGTCGCGGCAGCGGAGTCGCGGGATTCGTCCCGGACGCTGCTGTTCAGCGACAGTCCGGAGACGTTCCGCGAATTCGGCGTATTGTACCGCGACACGGTCGAGGGCGCCGCGAGGCTGTTCCTGACGCACGTGAACGGCACCGCGGAGGCCGCGACGGTCGGCTGGCTCGCGACGAACGAGTCCGACGCGCCGGTAGCGCTGACCTTCGAACGCCAAGGCGTCGCCGCTCGGTCGAAGGATTACGCGAAGCAAGGGCGCGAGGCGCTCGCGGCATGGCTCGCCGGCGGCGCGGAGGAGCGCCGAACCGTCGCCCCGGGCGAAACCGTCGTCTTGTATCGGACGGAATCGCTGGCGGCGATGGACGGCGCGCACGCCATCTTCGACGTATCGGTAGACGGGACGCTTCGGTTCGACGTCGTTGCCGCGCCCGCGTCGCAGCCGCTTGCCGTAACGGCGTCGACGCCGTTCGCCGCCCGCGACATTCATGACCGCGGGACGTTCAAGGGCAGCGAGATCCGCCTGAGCGCGGACGCGTCGGACTGGGAGGCGGAGCGGCCCGCGCGCATCCGAATCGGCGCCGTCGGCAGCCTGGGCGGACACTACGTCGAAGGCGTCGACGCCGTTACCGGCGAGCCCGCGCAAAACTTCGGCAATTACGGCGTGTTATATCGGCTGACGATCGCTTCGCCCGGGAAGGCGGCGTTCGTCTTGGTGCCGCTCCGCGGCGTCTACATGGGCGCGGTCACATTCGACGGCGCCGTCGTGAAGACGGACGCGCTGCACGTCGGCGAAGGCTACGCGATCGGCCGAACGGACGGGACCGAGAGCTCCGTGGAGCTCGAGCTCGCCGCCGCGTCCGGCTCGTTCATGCCGTTCGAGGTGCTCGTCGTGCCGCTTCCGTAGCGCCGTTGCCGTAACGCAGAAAAGCCGTTCCCAAGGCTGCCGAGGCGGTCCGGGGAACGGCTTTTTGGTTTGCGGCGAAACGGAAAAGTTCCTTCTAAGTCCAAGAAGTGAACCGAATTTGCGAGGTCGAGAGGGAAAACCTCCCTCTAAGTTACTCCTTCGCGGCCGGCGCGGCGCACGAGCCGTCGACGCAGGCGTCTTCTCCTCCGCCGATCACCGTCAGCGCCGGTCGGCTCTCGTCCCATGCCTGCTGCAGCGCGCTGACGAACGTCGCGGTCGGCTGGGCGCCGGAGATGCCGTATTTGCGGTCGATCACGAAGAACGGCACGCCGCGAATGCCGAGCGCGGAGCCTTCGCTTTCGTCGTCATGCACCGCGTCGGCGTAGGCGTCGCCCGCGAGCGCCGCCAGCGCCGCTTCGCGATCGAGACCGACCTCCGCCGCGAGATCCGCGAGCGTCTCGAGCTCGCCGAGATGCTTCGCCTCCGTAAAGTATGCGTACATCAGACGCTCGGTCATCTCGTTCGCTTTGCCGTGCGCCCCGGCGTAATGCGCGAGCCGATGCGCATCGAACGTATTCGTGAATTTCCACTCGTCGTAATTGTACGTCAGGCCGACCTGCTTCGCTTGCGCCGCAAGGCTTGCGTTCGATTGGCGCGCCTGCTCGAGGCTCATGCCGTATTTCTTCGCCAGCGCCTCCATGACATTATGCGCGACGCCCTTCTCCATCCGCGGGTCGAGCTCGAAGCTGCGGTACACGATCTCCACGTCGCTCCGGAACGGCAGCGACGCGAGCGCCTCCTCGAACCGGCGCTTCCCGATATAACAAAACGGACATACGAAGTCCGACCAAATCTCTACTTTCATGCGCGCAGCACCTCCGTCGTTTTCTCAATTATACTTAGTTATTTAAAGTAAGTAAATCCTTGCGGAATTTGGCGGGACTTGCGCCGGTCGCCCGCTTGAACTGCCGGTAGAACGCGGTCGGACTGCCGTAGCCGACGAGCTCGGCCACCTTCTCCACGCTCTCGTCCGTCGTGGACAGCAGCCGCTTGGCCGCTTCCATTCGGCATCGAATGAGGTATTGGATCGGCGAGAGGCCCGTCTCCCGGCGGAAGATCCGCGAGAGGTGGAAGGGGCTGAGGTGCACCGCGGCGGCGATCTCCTCGAGCGTCAACGGGAGACTGTACCGGTCGTTGATGAACAGCGTCGCGAGACGGACCGAACGATCGGCGGTCGGACGGCTCTCCGTTCGCTCGGGATACCGAAGCAGCCGGAGCACGTCGACGACGAGCAGCAGCAGCGAAGCGTCGGCGGCGGCCTGGTACTCGGGCGGCGCGTCGCCGAACTCTTCGATCAAGCGCTCGAATTCGCTCTTCATCGATCGGAACCGATCCCGGGTCGGCCGCACGAACGGCTGCCCCGGCGCGTCGAACCGGTCGACGGGGAGCCCCGCGAGCCGCAGTCCTTGATGCCCAAGGTAATAGAAGCGGAACGGCGTCGACGGCTCGGACGCTTCTTGATGCCACACCCCCGGGGGGAAAAAGACGAGATCGCCCTGACGGGCGACGAACGGCGTCCGGTCGACGACGTACCGGGCTTCCCCCTCGACGATAAGGAGCAGCTCGCCGTGATGCTCGTGCCGATGCAGCGGATAAACCGACGGCTCGCCGACTCGCTTGCGGACCTCGGCCGCGTACAAGCATGTCGGCGCTTCGACGAGTAAGGAGTTCACAGCGTCACCACCGCAAGAATGAGCAGATTTTCGGCAAGAATGCCGATCGTTCTTCCCCGGAATGTACCATACAATGAGCGTGAGTTCAATTCGAAGTCGATGCGGAGGGGTACCGGGATGAACGAACGGAATCGCAAGTTTGAAGAAGCGTTAAGAGACCTTGGAGCGTCCGACGAGCTGTTGACCGCGGAGGAGAAAGCGTCGATCGACGAACGGGGGTACGTCGTTTTCCGAGACGCGTTGTCGGAAGCGGCGCTGGTCGAGCTGCGCGAGAAGTACGAGGAATTGATGGAGCGCGAAGGCGCGAACGCGGGAATCGAGGTTCATCAGGAGAAAGGGACGCGCCGGCTGGCGGATCTGGTCAACAAAGGGGAGATTTTCGATTCGGTCTATGTGCATCCGAAGGTGCTTGCGGCCGTGCATCGGGTCATCGGGCGGCCGTTCCAGCTGTCGTCCTTGAACGGCCGAGACGCCATCCCCGGGGAAGGGAACCAGGCGTTGCACGCGGATTGGGGGCCGAGGCGGGAGGACGAGCCGTTCCATGTGTGCAATTCGATCTGGCTTATCGACGACTTCGCGGCGGATAACGGCGCGACCCGCATCGTCCCCGGCACGCATAAGCTCGGCGGCTCGCCGTCCGATGACCTGACGGATCCGCGCCTTCCGCATCCGGACGAGACGCTGCTCGTCGCGCCGGCCGGAACGGTATGCGTGTTCAACTCGCATGTATGGCACGGCGGCACGACGAACCGAACGGACCGGACCCGGCGCGCGATGCACGCGTATTATACGGCCCGAGAGCTCCCGCAGCAGCTGAACCAAGCCGAATATATACGCAAGTCGACGTACGACAGAATTTCTCCGGCGGCCAGGTACATTCTGAACGTGTAGCCGCGCACGATGTGAAATCCCCCGTCCTCCTATGGTAGACTCAGTAATCATACCTAACGGAGGATGTGTGTCAGATGGAGCAGAAGAAAATCAGCGTCATCGCCGCGCCGTTCGGACTCGGTTCGAGCCGATCGGGGACGGAGCTGGGGCCGGAAAGCATGCGCGCCGCCGGGCTGATGCGGCAGATCAAGGCGCTCGGGTACGACGTCACCGGCGAATACACCGTCGAATCGCCTGCGGCCGGGGCGGCGACGCCCTCGAAGATTAAGCACCTGGACGCGGTGCGTGAGATGTCCGCGCGCGTCGCCGATCTAGTGACGGACGCGGCGCGAAGCGGCAGCTTCCCGCTCGTGCTCGGCGGCGACCAGAGCGTCTCGATCGGCGCCTTCGCCGGATTGACGCGGCAGTACGAGAATCTCGGCGCGATCTGCCTAACGGCGTACGGCGGTCTGCTGAACGAGGCGTCCTCCCCGACCGGCGACGCGAACGGCATGCCGCTCGCGATCGCGCTCGGGAAGGCGGGCTTTCGACTTACCGACATCGCGGAAGGAGCTAAGCTTCTAAATAAGGACAAGCTCGTCCTGATCAGCGTGCGGCATCTCGAGCCGGAAGAGCGGGACCTCATCCGCTCCGAAGGCATCGCGTTCTTCTCGATGTACGACATCGACAAGCACGGCATCGAAAAGGTCATCGCCCAAGCGATCGCCATCGCGGGGGACGGCACGGACGGCGTTCATCTCAGCATCTCGGCCGACAGTCTGGACCCGCTCGAGGCGCCCGGCGTCGGCTTCCCGATCCCGGGGGGCCTGTCGTATCGGGAGGCGCACTTCGCATGCGAGCTGCTCGCGGAGACCGGGCGCATTACCTCGATGGACATCGCCGAGGTGAACCCGTCCCAGGACGATAACCGCCGGACGGCCCGCCTCGCGGTCGGACTCGTCATGTCGGCGCTCGGCAAGCGCATTATGTAACGACTCGTCCGTGGCTTCGGCAAGTACCGCGTCCAAGGAGGGATCGAGCGATGCACATCGACATCGACATCGACATCGTCGGCGGAGGCTCATTAGGTCTGTTGCTGGCGGGCAAGCTGGCGGGCGCGCCGGGCGTTCGCACTCGGCTGATCGCGCGCACGCGGGAGCAGGCGGAGCAAGTCGCCCGGAGCGGCGTCGCCGTGCTGGAGAGGGACGGCGTCGAGCGCCGGAAGCCGCTCGCCGGCAAGAGCTTCGACGAGGCGGTCGACTCGCCCGTCGTAGCGGATTGGCTCTGGTTCGCGACGAAGCAGACCCATTGGTACGGCGCGTTGCTGTCGTACGCGGCGAAGTCGGCCCGAGCCGGGGCGCGGCTGCTGCTGTTCCAGAACGGCGTCGGGCATGCCGAGCGGCTCGCGGAAGCCGGCGTTCCGGCGGATCGCATCTTCGTCGCGGTAACGACCGAAGGCGCGAAGCGGACGGCGGCCGACGCGGTCGCCCACACCGGCGCGGGCTTTACGGCGATCGGCTGCGCCGCGGCGACGCTGACGGAGGCGGCGCCGGCGCGGGACGCGCTGCGCGCGGCAGGGCTCGAAGCGGAGGTCGTACCCGACATCGAACGGTACGTCCGCCGCAAGCTGCTGGCGAACAGCGTGATTAATCCGCTGACCGCGATCCTTCGCGTGACGAACGGCGAGCTCGCCGCGAACCCGCACTTCCGTTCGGTCATGCGTTCGCTCTTCGACGAGGCGTTCGCGGCGCTGCCGGACGCCGGACCGACGCCGTCGGACGCCGAGGAGGAGTGGCGCCGGGTGCTGGACGTGTGCGCCGCGACCGCAGCCAACCAGTCTTCTATGCTGCAGGACGTGCTCGCGTCCCGCGCCGGCGCCGCCTCCGTCAGCGTCGCCGCGGCGCAGCCGATCGCC
>JAPSKX010000111.1 GCA_031181325.1 Paenibacillus sp. | reverse complement strand
CGACACGTGGGTCCACGTCATCTGCAGCCCCTTGTGCCACCGGTGATCCCACGGGCGGAAGGCCGGCGCGGCCTGTAGTCGGAGCGACTCCGACTATTCTGCCGATCCCAGCCCCGGCGCGGCCTGTAGTCGGAGCGACTCCGACTATTCTGCCGATTCCGGCCCCGGCGCGGCCTGTAGTCGGAGCGACTCCGACTATTCTGCCGATCCCGGCCCCAGCGCGGTCTGTAGTCGGAGCGACTCCGACTATTTTGCCGATTCCGGCTCCTGCGCTGGCTGTAGTCGGAGTCACTCCGACTATTTTGCCGCTTCCAGCCCACTACGCTGCCTGTAATCGGAGCGACTCCGACTATTCTGCCGATCCCAGGCCTTGCGCGGCCTGTAGTCGGAGCGACTCCGACTATTCTGCCTCATTCCAGCCCCTGCGCTGCCTGTAGTCGGAGCGACTCCGACTATTTTGCCATTCCAGGCCCTTGCGCGGCCTGCAGTCGGAGCGACTCCGACTATTCTGCCGCCCCCAGCCCCGGCGCGGCCTGTAGTCGGAGCGACTCCGACTATTCTGCCGATCCCGGCCCCTGCGCGGCCTGTAGTCGGAGCGACTCCGACTATTTGCTATTCCCAGCCTCTTCGCAATCCGTAGTCGGAGTCACTCCCCTATTTTTTGTTGCTTTTTACGGGGTCCATGCCCCAATATGCAGTCAGCGCTTCCGGGCGAACTCGGTACTGATGGACGCGTATCCTCCCCTCGTTAAACGGCTCCATCACACCGTCAAAGACCAGAGCTCGAAGCAACGCGAGCACCGGTTTGTCGCTCATCCCAAGCGTCTCTCTTGCTTCCTGCACGTGAATCGTTCCGCCGAGCGCCATCGCTCTTTGCACCAAGCGATCCTTCCGCACATCCTCTCTCTTTTTCATCGCATCAGCCATTATGATTTCCACTAACCGGCGACAAGTCCATGGTTGCTCGTTCACGTCGTCGTACGCGAATCTCGCGATCCTCCACCCGACGGCTTGCAAACTTACGTCTCTCTTGCGCTCGTCCGCAAACTTCCGTCGGTCGATATCCCGCAAATGCGGTCCGTACCCATCCACTTCAAATCCCCATAGAAAGCCCGGAACGATGTAAGCATGATCCATGAATCTCGTCCTCCCTTCCGCGTCGAGTACCTCATGTTCCGGCGAAAGTCCGTCGAGCGTACCGAAGGCCGGGAACCAAACATTCTGAAGGAACAGCTTCTCCGCACCCCCGTAGTTTTCCGTTAGCCGTCGGCGCCGCTCGCCAGCGGCCGCTTCGAGATGCGTTCGGAACCAGGCTTCGAAGCACTCATCAAACCTCACATCTCTTCCCCCTCTACAAAAAAAGCCAACAAAAAATGCGCCGGCAGCCCGAAGGCCGTCGACGCATGCTTTGCGTGTACGAAAAGACGCTAAAGAAACGCTAAAATCACTTATGTGAATTATATCATAAAACGCAGCGCCTTCGGCAAAATCTCTACGCATCCGCCGCCTCGCCGTTCCGGCGGGCCGGGTCGGCGAGGCGGCGCCGGTATTGCTCGGGCGCGCAGCCTTCCCACTGTTTAAACACGCGGCTGAAGTGCGACAAGTGCTTGAAACCGACGCGTTCGCTTACCTCGGAGACGGACAGCGCGCGATCGACGAGGAACAATGTCTTCGCTTGATTGATGCGGCGATGATACAGGAACTGAAACACCGTCCATCCCGTCCAAGCCTTGAACACCCGCGCGAGATAATGACGGCTCACGTGCAGCTCCCGCTCCACATCCTCCAACGTTACGTCCTCCGCGTAGTGCGCCTCGATGAAGTCGATGACGCGCTGAACGTGGCGCTCCCGATCCGGCCTGGCGGCGTCGCCGGCGTCCGTCGCCATCGGCGCGCGGCACAGCTCGTTCACGACGTACAGCAAGTCGACGAACCGGAGCAAGAATCGTTCGTAGGCGTGCGGCGCCGACGAGGCGTACAGCCCCGCCATGTCCGCGAGCAGTCGCTCGACCTCGTCCTTCCGCGCCCCCGTCTGCAGCCGATAATTGCGCAGCTCCTCGAACGGCTTCAGCAGCGGAGCCAAGTACTCCCGATGAAGAAACCCGTGTAAAAACTCCGGCTGGAAATGAATCATGCTCCGCACATACGGTTCCCGAGCGTCCGGATTCGGCGTATGCAGCGTCATGCCGTGCATGACGATCAAGTCGCCCGGCTGCAGCGTGTATACGTTCGGACCGATGACATAATTGCAGCGCCCGCTATGAAAGAAGTAAATTTCATAATAAGGATGCGAATGGAACATCATCTGCAGCGGGCTATCCCGCCGATAGCCGAGCTCTACGGGTTTCATCTCATCTAGGGTTCCTTCCGAGTACAGGTTTTCCCCCATTGTACTCGATCCGTCCCTCTTATTCTACCCGCTCCGCCGCCAGCTGCGCCCGGACGCAAAGCTCGCCGGCCTTCAGCGCATGCGCCTGCGTCATCGCGATCTCGGTGCGGTTCAGGCAATCGAGGATGAGCTCCCCGAAGAACGGATACCCGACTTGGCCGCTGAGCGACATATGCTTCTCGCCTTCGCCGTTGACGAGGTACAAGTGATTCCCGGACTTCTCGCGCGCGATGTCGATATATTTCCGCAGCTCGATGTACCCTTCCGTGCCGAGAATGATCGTTCGGCCGTCGCCCCAAGTGCCGAGTCCGTCCGGCGTCAGCCAGTCGACGCGGAAGTAGTTCGTCGCGCCGTTGTCGCCGATTAAGGTCGCGTCGCCGAAATCCTCCAGCTCCGGATAGTCCTTGTTATGGTAGTTCGCCACCTTGCTCGAGACGACGCGCGCGTCGGCGCAGCCTGCATAATGCAGGAACTGCTCGATCTGATGGCTCCCGATATCGCATAGGATGCCGCCGTACTGCTCCTTCTTGAAAAACCACTCCGGTCGCGACGGCGCGTTGAGCCGATGCGGTCCCGTCCCGATCACCTGTACGACGCGGCCGATCGCGCCGTCCGCGATCAGCTGACCGGCGAACACGGCGCTCTCCACATGCAGCCGCTCGCTGTAATACACCATGTACTTCTGGCCGGTAGCGGCCGTCGCCTCCCGCGCCGCCTCGACCTGCTCCAGCGACGTGAACGGCGTCTTGTCCGTGAAGTAATCCTTGCCGTGGTCCATCACGCGAAGGCCGAGCGCGCAACGCTCCGACGGAATCGCGGCGCCCGCCACCAAGCGGACGTCGGCGTCTTGAAGGATTTCGTCGAGCGAACGAGCGACCTGCACGCCCGGATACTTCGCCGCGAACGCCTCGACCTTCTTCGGGTCGGCGTCGTACACCCACTTCAGCGTGCCGCCGGCCTCGACCAAACCGTTGCATTGGCCGTAAATATGACCGTGTTCCAGCGCCGTCGCGGCGAAGACGAATTCGCCCGGCGCCACGACCGGCTTCGGTTTTCCTTGCGGGGCATAGTTCATGCCGTCGTTTTTTTGTACCATTTTCGAGAGGCCCCCGTCCTTATGAATTAAACGTGCCGCCGACGCTGAGCACCTTGTCGGAGCCGCCCGCCTTCTTGAACGTCGAATTGCGAATGCGCTCTTGCAGCAGCTCGTAGTACAGCTCTTCGTCGATCGGAAGCTCGACCCAGTTGTCCGTCCACGTGGACAGATGCATCGCGTTCGACAACGTCAATCCTTTGATGCCTTCTTCGCCCGGCGCGATGAGCGGCGTCCCGTTCAGAATCGCGTCGACGAAGTTTTGCGTGATCCCCATATGCTCCGGGCTCGTTCCATGGATCGGGATGTCGCACTTCCAGCATTCCGGCGCGCCGAAGCCGCCCGTATACGTCGCGTTGAACTCCGGCTCCGGCACGCGCAGACGCCAGAACGTCAGCTTGCCGTCCTCGATGACGATCTTGCCGCGGTCGCCCGTCACCTCGAACCGATTCGTGCCCGGCGCTTCGCCCGTCGTCGTCACGAACACGCCGGTGGCGCCGTTCGCGTACTCGACGTACGCCGTTACATCGTCCTCGACTTCGATGTCGCGGTACTTCCCGAAGTGGCAGAACGCCCGAACGCGCGTCGGCATCATGCCGATCGTCCACTGCCACAGATCGAGCTGATGCGGATCCTGATTGATCAGGACGCCGCCGCCTTCGCCGGCCCACGTCGCGCGCCAGCCGCCGGAGTTATAGTAGCTCTGCGACCGATACCAGTTCGTAATAATCCAGTTCGTCCGACGAATCTCCCCGAGCTCGCCCGAGGCGATCAGGTCGCGAAGCTTCATATAGATCGGATTCGTGCGTTGGTTGTACATGATCGAGAACACTTTCCCGCTGGCGGCCGCCGCCTCGTTCATCAGGCGCACCTGCTTCGTGTAGACGCCGGCCGGCTTCTCGACCAGCACATGAAGCCCGTGCCGGAACGCCTCGATCGCGCAAGCCGGGTGATCGTAGTGCGGCGTCGCGATCAGCACCGCGTCCACGAGGTCGGAGGCGAACATCGCCTCCGCGGTTTCGAACGTCGCGATTCCGTCGCCGAACGTCTCCTTCGTTTGCTTGCGCTTGGATTCGAACAAGTCGCTGATCGCCGTCAAGACGGCGCCTTTCACCTTACCTTCGGTCAAATATTTCGCATGGCCCCAACCCATGTTCCCCATGCCTACGATGCCGATTCGAACTGTATTCATTCGCGCGTCTCTCCCTTATCCCGAAAATGTAATCCTACGCCCGCTCCGCGAGCGCCCGGAACCAAGCCGCATATGTCGCAAGCATCGTCTTGCTGTCATGCGTGCCGCTGAAATCCTCGACGCCGAACCACCCGTCGTACCCGACCGCTTTCAGGTCGGCGAGCACTTGCTTCCAATCGACGACGCCGCGGTCCATGGCGACCCAACGGCATGTCCAAGGGGAGTCGGGCGTCTCGCCCGGGAACCAGCCCGCGTTCTTCACGTGCACGTGTGCGAGGTGCGGTCCCAGCAGCTCCAACCCCATGCGGTAGTTCTCGAACCCTTCGTGGACCAAGTTGCCCGGATCGTACAGCACGCCGACGTGCTCGGGGGAGAAGCGGCTGACCAATCGATGCGCCAAGGAAGCGCTGGCCGCGATCGTCTGGTGATGCGTCTCGACGAGCCCCTTCACGCCGTACGTCTTCGAGAGCGCTTCCACCGACTCCAAGTATGCAACGGCATTCGCGAGCAAGTCGTTGTAATTCGCCGTGCGGTCGTAGCGCGGAACGCCGACGCGGATCGCTTTCGCGCCGAGGCGCGCGGCATGTCGCATCGCCCGCTCCGTTCCTTCGACGTCGCCCGCCGATAAATACGGCGTTACCGCTGCGGTCGTCATCCCGTGACGTCGAACCTCCGCCGCCAGGGCGTCGAGTTGTTCGTCCGTTACCGTCGCCGGGTCGAGCGTACACAAGTTGTTGCCCCAGAAAGAAGGCGCTTCGCTTCGACGTTCCGGCGGCGTGGACGTATACCGCCACTCGAACCCGTCAAGACCCGCTTCCTTCGCAATCGGGATCAGCTCGGCCGGCGTCAGGTCCGGCGTCGCGACCGTAAACACGGATAGCTTCATGTTCGTAACTCCCTTTCGTCCCGTTCTGTTACTAACCTTACCATAGGTACGCCGTTGCCGGGTTATCTCGGGTTGGGGAGTCGACCCGGTCATTTAACTGTGGTTGACTTTATTGTCGGACAATCGACTAGAACGAAAAAGAACAGGGCTGCTCCCCGCCCGAACTTCGGCGAGAAACAACCCTGTGTAATTACCGGAACGTCTTAGCGTTCTTTCGTTCTTCTGCGGAGCACCATGGCGAGGCCCGCTACAATGAGCAGTGCGCCGGCTGCAGTCGTTGCGATCGGGAACGTTTCGCCGGTTTTCGGAAGGACGGCGCCATCCCGTCCTTCTTGAGCCGGGAGCTGTCCTTTCTCTACCGATACGCCCTTCACGTCGACCGCCAAACGATACTCGAGCACATTCCCTTCTACATCCGTGACCGCGATGCAAAATTCATCCGTGCCGACGTACCCCGAATTCGGCGTGTACTTCCATGCGCCGTCCTCGGATACGGTCACCGAGCCGTTCGAAGGGGTTCGACAGAGGGCTGCGTTCGCGCCTTCCGGTACCTCGATGCGTCCTTCGACCGTTGTATTTTCCGTCGTTTCCGAACGAATGACGGCCGTCAGCTCTTCCGCTTCCCCCGGCTCTTCCGAAGTCGGCGGAGTTGCAGGTTGAGGGTCCGCCGGGACCGGCGTATCCGTCGGTTCCGAATCGGTTGGCTCTTGGTCAACCGGGTCCGGAACCGTTGGGACTGGTTCCGTTGTTTCCGGGTCCGTAGGCTCCGGATCGGTAGGTTCCGGATCCGTAGGTTCTGGATCCGTAGGTTCCGGATCGGTAGGTTCCGGATCCGTAGGTTCTGGATCCGTAGGGCCAGGGCCAGGGCCGGGGCCAGGGCCAGGGCCAGGGCCGGGGCCAGGGCCGGGGCCAGGGCCAGGTCCGGGTCCGGGTCCAGGTCCGGGGCCAGGTCCGGGGCCAGGGCCAGGTCCGGGGTTCGTAGGAAGCTTCGCGTTCTCCACCATGAGCTCCCGATCCGCTGCGGTAATCGTCGCGTCGATCGGCGTCGCGTTCAATACGTACCCCGTAGGAGCTGCGGTTTCCACGATCCGATACGTTCCGGCTGCAAGATCGTCGAAGACGACTTCGCCGTTCTCGTCCGTCGTGCCCGTCTCCACTTCGTTCCAGACGGCGCCCGCTTGACGCTCCAGCTTGAACGTCGCTCCCTCAAGCTTCAGAGCTGCGGCATCCGCATCCACCTTAACGACCTTAAGGTCGTATGTCGGCGGCAGGACGACGACTTTCTCGTTATCCACTACGAGTTCCCGATCCGCTGCGGTAATCGTCGCGTCGATCGGAGACGCGTTCAATACGTACCCTGCAGGAGCTGCGGTTTCCACGATTCGGTACGTTCCGGCTGCAAGCTCGTCGAAGACGATTTCGCCGTTCTCGTCCGTCGTACCCGTCTCTACTTCGGTCCAGACGGCGCCCGCTTGACGCTCCAGCTTGAAGGTCGCTCCCTCGAGCTTCACGGCGGCGTCATCCGCGTCCACCTTTACGACCTTAAGGTCGTATGTCGGCGGAGGGACGACTTTCTCGTTTTCCACGACGATCACTCGATCCGCTGTAGTAATCGTCGCGTCGATCGGCGTCGCGTTCAGGACGTACCCCGCAGGAGCCGCGGTTTCCACGATCCGGTACGTTCCGGCTGCAAGATCGCCGAAGACGACTTCGCCATTCACGTCCGTTATGCCCGTCTCCACTTCGTTCCAGACGGCGCCCGCTTGACGCTCCAGCTTGAAGGTCGCTCCCTCGAGCTTCACGGCGGCGTCATCCGCATCCACCTTTACGACCTTAAGGTCGTATGTCGGCGGCGGGACGACGACTTTCTCGTTTTCAACCACGAGCTCCCGATCCGCCGCGGTAATCGTCGCGTCGATCGGAGTCGCGTTCAGGACATACCCCGCAGGAGCTGCGGTTTCCACGATTCGATACGTTCCGGCTGCAAGGTCGTCGAAGACGACTTCGCCGTTCTCGTCCGTCGTGCCCGTCTCCACTTCGGTCCAGACGGCGCCCGCTTCACGCTCCAGCTTAAAGGTCGCTCCCTCGAGCTTCACGGCTGCGTTATCCGCGTCTACTTTCCGGACGGTGATCTTACGGTCGGTCGGAACCGGAACTTTGCTGTTCTTTACTTCCAACTCGACGTCTCCGTCCGTTGTAAGCACCGTAAATTCGAGCGCCTTGTCGTTCAGTACATAACCGGATGGCGCTCCGGTCTCCGTCAGTTGGTACTCTCCTGAGAGCAGCTTCTCGAATACGGCGGTACCGTCTATCGTCGATTGGGTACCGCGCAGCTCCCAAACGCCGTTCTTTAAGCGCTCTAGCTTGAACGTCGCGCCGGAGAGCGGAGCATCGTTATCCGCATCCACTTTCTCGACGATCAATCTCCGTGTCACGCCGCTGCCCGTACCGCCCCCGGAGGAGAAAGATACGACTTTTTTCTCAACGACCGTCTTCGGCACGACGCCGTTGGTGCCCTCGATCGTTACGGTATTTCCTACTTCCTCGCCGTGCTCCGCATCGATCAGCGTCTCGTATTCCAGTCTGTACGCCTCTTCGATCGAAGGGGGTGAATCCGGCGTTTCCTTCCAATTGGGGAAGGATAGCTCGAATTGCTGCGTACCCTCGACCGGATCGGTCGTAATGACCAGTGCGTAGTCCGTCTCAGGAAGGGCAATCTCATTCGGCGTTACCGTACCGTCCGAGGCTACCGTTGTGTCGTACAACTTGAAACTGCCATCCACGAATACCTGATTGGCGCTCGGCTTGTCGACGATGCGGGCGTTCTCGATATAGGACAATCCCCAATTGATATTGACCGTCCACTTCATTTTCGTGCCATTTTGGACGCCCGTCTTGGAGACATACTCCCCGCCGTGCCTCACTTCGACATTAGCCTTCAGGTCCTTGCTCGCTTTCTCCGTACCATCGAACAGCACAGCTGTGTTGTTGATGCGATTGACGTTTATCAAGGCTTTGTCATACGTCGTCTTGAAGGTGACGTAGTACGGCGAGTCGATCGGCCCAAGGCGAATGTTCAATTCGCTGTCAGTGGAGGCGTTCTCCAGGAGCGAAACCGGACTACTCTCATCTGCGGTAAATGTTCCGGCCGCATTGACCGTCGCAGGGTACACTTCGATGGAGCCGAGATCCAGCTTTTGCCCGGATTGCAACACATCCGTTATGATCGCGTTATCGATCGGCACGCTGTTGTAGTTCACGCCGACTTCCCATGTGATTTCTTTCGTTATAGCGTCGTATGAACCCTTCTTAAAGCCGTTGTTTTGAACTTCCGATCTAGGATCGCAATCCGCCCCTGCGCTCTTGTAGTCGTCATCGAAAGACGTGTGCCCGGTCCACGCAACGCTTGCGAGCGAGGTGAAGTCGGTAATACTGCCACCAATCTCGTCCGTATATTGCGTCTTGTAGCTGACGATATACTTCTCCGGACTCGGCTGATTGAACGTAATCGAGAACGGTTCGTGATAGTCGTCGGTATACGTGACGTTAATCACAGACGGGTTGACTACGTTGTTATTCTGGTCGCGAATCGTAAGCGACTCCGGCAGGAACTTCAAGTTCGCCCCGGGTTGGCCGGACAGGACGACACCCGTCGGCATCTCGTTGATGCCGCTATGAATCGTAACTTCCCAACCGACCGTCTGCGCCGCATAGTCGAACGGCCCGCACTTATTCTCGATGATCAGCGGCTCTATATCCACATCCCAGCCGACCCAACCGCCGTCCGTTCGTTCGGACACTTTGTTCGACACCGTAATCGGCTGCGCGACCGGATCTTTCGCCCGCGTCTTGTACTCAATCTTATAGGGCGTCTGGATTTCAGAGCTCGCGAAGTCGATCGTGAAGCCGTGCAAACCGGGCTCCTCTTCGATCTCGTCTTCAATGATCGGATTTAAGAAATAATCCGTCCCTTCCGACAACGCCGTACCTGTCGTCGCCGTGCCGTTGCCGCTCAGCGTCACGGGCAGTACGCGGAGCGAGCCCGATACGAACTCCTGGGACGGTGGAAACAGGTCGTGCAGCTTCGGATCGCTCACTGTAGCTTCGTCGTAGTTGTACTCGATTTCCCAAGTGATCGTCCGCGTCGCGCTGTCGTAGGTGCTCGACTTCTTCGCTAGGTGACTTCCCCGCTGAACTTGTACAGTGAAGTTGCCATCGATACCGGTTGGGTTCCCGTCATGGGCGAATGTCGCCGTATTGGGGAACGACAGCTTTGCCATATCGACGATATTCGTCGAATACGAGATGCGGTACGCCTTCTCGATATCGCCGAAATCGACGGTAAAGCCATTCGCCGTTGAATCGACAACGTACTCGGAAGAATCGACGTCCCCGACAATCTCGACATCGCCGTTCAGTTTGACATCCAACTCGGATACCTTG
The DNA here is from genome assembly GCA_031181325.1 of Paenibacillus sp. GTDB lineage: Bacteria > Bacillota > Bacilli > Paenibacillales > YIM-B00363 > Paenibacillus_AE. The sequence goes on along the minus strand of JAPSKX010000111.1, from coordinate 6,029 downwards.
ATCGAGCCGGGCACGAGCTCAAGTCCGCTCGTTAGAACGTCCGTGACCTTAGCGCCGTACACCGAATCCGTCACCTTGTTGACGTCCACGATCCAGTCGATCGTCTTCGCGTTGTACCTTCCTGGCATGGGGACGCCGTTCTTCGCGATGCTGCTGGCGACGTTCGGCTTTAATTGCAGCTTGAAAGTCAAGAATTGCTGCCCATGCACCTCGAACACGATGTCCTTCTCCGTTTCGTTCCCGAAACCGGTGATGTCCATCTCCGCTTCGAACCAAAGACTGCCTTGAACGCCGGAATTTTTCGCTATGTAGTCCGTGAACGTAAAGATAGCCCTGTTCGTACCGGCGTCGACGTGGAAGTCGGCGACCTCGTTTTCCACTTCTTCGCCTTCCCCATCAAACAATGTGGCGACGACGTCGCCCGAGAACAGCTTAAGCTGCTCCGGCAGATAGAAGACGAACGTATCGCCGGCCGTATAACCGTGGCCGTCCTGCAGCTTCCAGTCGTAGTCCAATCGGACTTTCGTGTCTTGCTCCCAATCGATATTCGCCAGCGCCTCTTGGCCGCCGTCGTATACCGATACGGTCACGGACTGATGCTCGTCCGTAATCGTCACTCGCAGGTTCTCTAAGATATTCTCAGAGATCGTGCCGGTATCCGTACCCGCCGCAACCGCCGGCTGTGCGAGTCCCGTGCCGAACAACGTTTGCAGCAAGAACATAATGGCCAGCGCGAGCGCGCCGAAAGATTTGCGTTTCCGTTCCAAGAAGACGTTCTCCTCCATCCGTTTCCGCTTCGTTACCCTGTGATCTTACTGATCATGTCGATTTTTTCGCGTTCCCCTCCTTAGCTCCGTTCCCAGCGCATGCAAAATCCCGTCGCCCGCATCGACGGCGTACCAATTGTAACCGCAGCATCTGAACAGAATCTTAACAAGTCCATGCACTACTTATGGCGGACATGGGATGAAACTGGGTTTTATAGGAAAAAAGAACGACAAAAAAAGCCTATCCCTCCGGTTCAGGGGTAGACTCTGTGCGTTTCGAACGAAAAAATTGATTCGAAAGCAATCCCTCACGCTTCCGCGGCGACGCCCTTCACGATCAGGCGATGCGATGCGATCTTCACGGGATGGCACGTCACCAAGGTGATTTCCTTTGCGTCTCCCTTCGCGTCCAGCACCCAGACCTCGTGCGGCTCGACATACAGCTTCTCCGTGACGACGTACCGATACCTCTCCGTCCCGTCGTCGACCTCGATCGTATCGCCCTCCTCCAACTCGTCCAGCCGATTGAAGTTTCGCCCGTAGGTGAGATTGCGATGCCCGGCGACGGCGAAATTGCCGATTCGACCGGCTTCCCCGGTACCGTCGATCGTGGCGGCGCCCTTCTTCAAGTTATCCTGCGTTGCGCCTTGAAGGATGGGAAGCACCAAGTCGATCTTGTCGATATACAGCATCCCTGCCAAGCTATCATCCATTCGGACCGCGTCCGACCGAGTCGATGAATCGGCCTCTGCGCTTTCGGCGCTCCGGGCCGCCATGCCGACCGGCACGACGGCTTCGGCTATCGTCTCTTCCGATTCCTCGACGCTGTCGATCGATTCGAACGCGTCTTGCCACTGCGCGACCAACGCTTCTTGCTGGCGGTCGTAATACCATTCGGAAAGCTTCGGATAAACGAGAATCAATACGCCTGCGACGATCAATAACGCGGATAATAGATTTCTTCTCATCGAACACCATCCTGATCTTCGGGTTCTGCTATGATCTATGTTATTTAGCATCATAGCAAATCAAGTCGCGTATGGGTATCCCTTCCTCTTCCCGAACGCAGAAGCGCCCGCCGAATAGAACGGCGGACGCGGCTCGGAATGTCAGGCTATCGCTTGCGCCGGATGCCCGTCGCCGGGAACCCTTGCTTCCGTTCGACCTCGTACCGGTCGCCCAGCTCCTTCGCGAACTCGGTCTCCGCGTCGGCGCCGCCGCGCCGCCGCGTATCGTACTTCGGCACCTGCGGCATTTGCGCTTCGTTGTTATCCACGGACTGCTTGTTCTGGCCTCTGCCCACGCGTATCCCTCCTTCCTCATGTCCGACAGTCCTATTATGCGTCAAAAAAAGAGCGTTCAGCCGCGAGGCCGACGCTCTTGCCGCTCGGTGCCGTCAGCTCCATTGGACGCCGGCGAAATACCCGACGAGGAAGAAGACGGCCGTCCACACGAACGCTCCGGAATAGGCGTACAGCGCGAACGTCCGGAATTTCATCGCGTTGGCGCCGACGACGTACGGCATCATATTGCGTACGAACGGAATGAAATACGTAAACAACAGCGCGGCGCTGCCGTAGGTTCCGATGAGCCGCTGCGCTCGCTCGATATTTTTCTCGAATTTCGGTCCCTTGGCGCCGAACTTCGTCAGAATCGGGTGGCCGACATACCGGCCGATGACGAAGCCGACCGTAAGTCCGCAGCAGATACCCGCGAACGACAGCAGGAACGCGGGAACCGGCAGGAGCAGCCCCTCCGACGATACGGCGCCGCCGGTCATGACGACGACCTCGTTCGGAATCGGCAGCCCGACGACCCCTAGACTGAATACAAAAAATAACGCCGCATACCCGTAATCGGCCAATAACGCCTCGAACTCCACCCGGAACGCCTCTCTCTCGGTTCTCCCATCTCTATGATGTTAGTGTATTCGGTCGAAGCGGTAAAGAGAAACCGTCCGAGGTCCGGGATTCCGCCTTATCGCTCCGGATGTCCGCCCCAACGGAACGAGACGCACACGCGGAGCGATGCGAGCCGGAGCCGCAGCCTCCATACCTGCTCCCGCGACCGGAGTCCCGTCGGGACGAGCGCCGGATCGTTCGCCGCTTCGGCGCGTCCCAGCTTCCACGCATGTCTGCCCGCTACATCCAACCGCCGGGTCTCTTGCCCGATTCTCCATTCCTCGAAAAAAGGATGATGCATCGTTTCATTCCCCCTTGAACGTTCTCCTCCTTTCATTGTAAGCTTTGAAAAGGAGAAGAAAAGTGAAAATGAAACTTTTTCCTTTTCACCTTTTACGATATCGGTAGGCAATAGGAGGCCTCGTTATGCAGCTGGAGACGCATTACATTCATCTGACCGACGCGCTGCCCGGCGTCCCGAGCGGCGAACGAACGCCGATCACGCTGGAACGTCTTGCCGCGGTGTTTCGCTGCACGGAGAGGAACGCGAAATTCATCTTGCGTAAGATGGAAGAGTCGGGCTGGATTGCGTGGCACCCGGGGCGCGGCCGCGGGCGCACGTCGGAAATCTCGCTGCTCGCCGATCGGGAGCGGCTGCTCGAAGAGATCGCGAAGCGGCTCGCCGAGCAAGGGGACGTGCGCGGCGCCATTCGGCTCGTGCAGGAACGAAGCGAGCTGCCGGACGGCGAAGCGCGATTTTCGTTATGGCTATCCGAGTTTTTCGGATTTAGGCGCGAGGATCGCCGCGAGCTGCCGCTCGATACGCTGCGAGTGCCGATGTACGACACGGTCGGGTCGTACGACCCGGCGAAGGCGCATTTCGTCGTCGAAGGACATCTGTGCAGACAAATCTACGATACGCTGGTGAAATACGATCCGTCCCGCGAAGACGTCGTCCCGAGATTGGCGCATGATTGGGAATCCGACGAGGACGGGACGAGTTGGACGTTCTACCTTCGCAAGGGCGTATGGTTCCATCATCGGCGGGAGCTCGAGGCGGCCGATGTCGTCTATACGTTCGAGCGGCTGAAGTCGCATGCGGGCTACTGGCTGATCGAACGCGTCGTCGAAGCGCATCCCCTCGCGGTGACGTTCGAGCTTCGAGAGCCTTGCGTATGGTTTCCGCGGTTGATCGGCTTCGACAGCGCGTCGATCCTGCCGCGGGACGCGATGGAGCAGCGCGGAGACGAATTTTTCGACATGCCGATCGGGACCGGACCGTTCCAGATCGCCCGGAAGACGGACCGGCTGTGCGTCTTGGACGCGTTCCCCCAATATTTCATGGGGCGGGCGCATCTGGATCGGGTCGAGCTCCATTTCATTCCGAACGATGGGGACGAGGAGACGCTTCCGATCGAGATCGATCTCGTGGAGAAGGGGGCGTGCTGGAAGTCGATCGAGCAGCGGAGGAACGAGCCGTACTCTCGTCTCCGCACGTCGACGAACGGCTGCTGCCGCCTCGTGACCGTCAACCTGCGGCGCGAAGGCCCGCAGCGCGATCCGTTGTTTCGCGAGGCGCTGAGCGAGCTGATCGATCGCGAGGATATGCTCTCTCGCATCGGCGACGACCGGCTGCGCGCGGCGGCCGGCTTCGTCGACGACGAAGCCTCGCCTCGCCGAAGCCCGCCGGACGCGTCGCGGATTCGTTCGCTGCTCGAACGTTCCGGGTACGACGGCAGTACGCTGTTTCTCGACGCTACTCCGGCGAGAGAGGTCGAAGTGCGCCTTATCTCGGAGTATGCCCGAAGGTACGGCGTCTCGATCGAGCCGCGGTCGATTCGCCGCTGTCAGTTCCGGGAAGGGAGCGTAGAACCCGGACATCTCGTCTACACGAACGTCGTCATGGAGGAAGGCGAAGCGACGTACGTCGACTTCGTCTTCTCCCGAACGAGCGCCATCGGCATGCAGCTCATGGACGACGACCTGCAGGAGACGGCGAAGGCGTTGATGCGGCGGATGTTCCGGGAGCCGACCCCCGCGGGACGCTGGCGCTGCGTCGCGGAGCTGTCCGAGGCGCTCCGCTCCTCGCACGCGATGATCTTCCTGTTCCATTCTGCTTTCGACGCCTACTTCGATCCGAAGATCGGCGGCGTCGCGCACAATCCGCTCGGAATGATCGACTATCGGAACATATGGTTCAAGACGGCAAGGGCGCGGGGTTAGTAAGGGAAGTCGTTCCAATCGATCGGGCTGCGCTTGCCGGATTCCCAATCTTCGCGCAGCAGCGAGTACCCGACGGAATCGTAGTAGACGCCGTCCGTCGGCCACGCCTTGCGATGATACGCTTCCTTCACGAACCCCGTCTTCGCGAGCGTCTTGCGCATCGCATAGTTGTCGTGCCGCGTATGACCTTCGAACCGGATCTTATCCGGGAACGCGGTAAAGACGTGCTCCGCGAGCAGGCGAACCGCCGCCGTGCCGATCCCTCGCCCGCGGCGGGCGGCGTCGATGCGGATGTCGAACACCGGCGTCAAGTCGCCGAGGTCGAACAGCCGAATCAACCCGACCTTCGCTCCGTCCGCGACGATCCACAGCGTTCGCGTCTCTTCTCCCGTATAGAGCCCGTTCGCGACGCCGTACCGAATGTTCGCCTCCTGCGGGTTCGGGTTGCCGTGGTACGGCCATGGTTGGCTCGTCAAGAAGGCGACCAGCACTTCCGTCTCGTTATGGAACGGTTGCAATGTAATGGGCATTGAGGATTCGCTCCGATTCCTTAAAAAAATTGATGCATCTTCCATTTCGACGCAGTCCGGCGTATTCCTGTCCGACCGCCGTGTAATAATTCGGGCTTGAGATTCACATGTTAAGACGGGTTGGTTATCGTTAACAGCCGACCGAATCCGGCGACGAAAGGTTGACGACAATGACGCAAGTCCAACAGACGCTCCAACAAGCGCTTCAAACCGCTCAACAAGCGCAGCAAGCGCTGACGCAAGCGCAGGCTTCCATGAATCCGCAGCAGATCCAACAGGCGCAGCAGCAGATGATGCAAGCGCAGCAGCAACTGCAGCAATGCAGCGCCCAGCTCGGCGCCCAGATGACCGCGCAGGAGCAGCAGATGCTGCAGCAAGCGATGCAGCAGGCGCAGCAAAGTGCGATGCAGGGCACCATGCAGAGCTCGATGCCGAGCGCGCAGCAGGCGCAGCCCGCTTCGCAGCAGGCGATGCAGCAATTCCAGCAGACGCAGCAGCAGCTGCAGCAGCAGGCGCAGCAAGCGCAGCAGGCCGTGCAGCAGGCGGAGCAGGCCGTGCAGCAGGCGCAGCAGTCTTCGAGCCAGCAGCCTACAATGCAATAAGCGGAC
>JAPSKX010000006.1 GCA_031181325.1 Paenibacillus sp. | reverse complement strand
CTTGCCGTCGACGACCTGGTACGCGATCGCCCACCGCACGGGGTCCTCGCCCGTGGCCGGCTGGACCTCCACCTCGTACCCGCCGACGTCGATGCGGCTGGCCGAAGTATTACTGAGTTCCACGTCGGAGCGGCAGCCGTTGCTGCGAATAACGCATTTCGAGCTTGCTACCGAGGTCGGCACCGCCCGTGAAGTCGTGAGCCGCACGTTGCAGCGATTTCAGCGGCAGGGGTGGGTGGAGACAGGACGAGGTTGGATACGAATCAACCGCCGCAGTGGAATGGAAGTGCTATTGGGTGACTAGGTCACAGAAACGGTGCTTATTATTCTGGTATATTGGGTCAGTAAATCACTTTCCCAAGTACTGGAGGAATCCACTGATGACTCACCAGCTTCGACAGGGCGTGAATGCCCCAGCATTCAGAGCCGCCGACCACTGCGGTAATCCCATATCACTTGATAGCTATCGTGGCCGCAAATTGCTGCTCGCCTTTATGCGCTTCTCCGCTTGCGCTCTTTGCAATTTACGGGTGCATCATTTTATCGACCGATATCCAGATTGGCAGAGACGGGGTATGGAGGTTATCGCCGTCTTTGAATCGCCGGAAGTGAATATGCGGACGTACGTCGGGGCTCAAAACGCTCCGTTCCCACTCATTGCCGATCCGAAGGCGCATTTGTACGATTTGTACGGTGTCGAGACGTCCGAAGAGAAAGTACGTATGACAATGGCTGATGCGAACACGAAAAAGTTTGCCGAAGAAGCAATTGCTGCCGGATTTGCCCTTACTCCGGAGGAAGGTTCAAATTTCAATCGAATACCTGCCGAATTTTTGATTGATGAGGGCGGTATCGTACGGCTGGCTCATTATAGCCGCATTTTAACTGATCATCTCCCAATGGCGGCGATCGACAGCTTCATTGCAGGCGAATAACGACGCGCGGCAGGCTTTGACGGCAGCGGGTCACACCGTACACCCGCATCGCTTTTCGACATACTTATGTATGCAAGCTCCTTGATAACGGTGCGAAACTATTGATGTATTTTAGGTGAATTAGTAAACTGAATTGGAGTACCATATTATGGGAGTTTTGTTCATTATAATGGGGGATAATATATAATGGAACTGGTGTATCATGTTGCCGTAACTGCCGATCTTTTTATTGCGGACAAAAATGGCGTTGCAGATGATTCAGTATTTTTGTATGCGGATGACGGCGGCGATTTCTTCGAAAGCGTCCGGCAGTATCATGCTGTATTAATGGGCAGGAATACATATGAATATGGATTTCAGTACGGATTAAAACCAGGTGAACCTTCCGGAATTGCGCAGGTGGCGCATCCTGAACTGAAGCATTATATTTTCTCCAATCAAATGGAATTTGAATCCAATGATAAAGTGGAACTTGTCAAAGAGGATGTAGTGTCGTTTTGTACGAGGCTAAAACACGAAAACACGAATCAGCAGAAAAAGATATGGTTATGCGGAGGGGGACAGCTGGCCGGGAAGCTCCTTGACCATCAATTGATTGACACGTTGATTCTGAAGATCAATCCCATCATTCTTGGTGAAGGTATTCCGTTGTTTGGAGCCAGCAAGAAGAAAGTTAATCTGAAATTAACTGACATCAAGACTTACGAAAGCGGAGTGATCCTACCGACCTATCAGATTATTTATGAGAAGTCGTGAAACAAACCTATGGAGTTTCGTGGCGAAGCATGCTCCGACATTTCTCTTGTTATGAGGGAGTCGGGGCTTATATGAAAATTGCGAATTTTCTGTTTTGCATCGCTCAGACTCTTTCCTTTATGCATTCGGGTACGCTAGTTTAACAATTTATCTTCAAAAAAGGATTAACCCATCCCAAAGATAGCGAGACTAATAGTAATTAGCATGGGGAGGGGTTTTGTTTAATGAAAATGACTCGTCTCTTGAAATTGTATGAAGCCGATAAACGTATTCTGGGTTTTAGTCCGCACACTTTAAAAGCATACTCCCTTCAGTTTAAGGTACTTGCCCGTGAGATAGGTAACCTTACTGACGGTGACAAGAGTGCAGCGATGGAGCCGATCCGTCGCTGTTTTTCTTTCCGGCCGACCGCTCAACTATCTGGCAGGAATCTTTAACAAATCCCATCCAACCAAACTAAGAATTAGTAAAAGAACAGGTAAAAGAACAAGACGGGCGGTGCTCATTTGAAAAAAGTAAAGGTATATCATTACGAGGCATTCAGCGACATTCCAAATATGGGAAACCCAGCAGGAGTCGTCCTTGACGGTGAAACCCTTTCAGAGGAGCAAATGCGGGAAGTTGCGGAGAAAGTTGGGTTTAATGAAACAGCTTTCTCGTTGAGGTCGGAAAAGGCAGATCTTAGAATCCGTTTTTTTACGCCAGGGCATGAGATGAATCTTTGCGGCCATGCAACCATAGCGACTTTATACGCTTTAAAAACAAAGGGGTTGCTCGGTGATAAGCTAAATCTGACAATTGAAACAAAAGCGGGTGTTTTGCCGATTGAATTCACTTCAGACGACGGACACTACATTACCATGAGACAAGCTGAACCTCGGTTTCAAGAGTTTAATGGATCTCTTAAAGAACTGGCACATTCGATGGGGATTGAAGAAAGTGATATCGAAACAGAACTGCCAACATTATATGGTAGTACAGGTACTTGGACGTTATTAATTCCAATAAAAAGCCTTTCCGCATTCAAACGAATGGTACCCGTTAACAAACTATTTCCAAGTGTGTTGAAGGAAATGCCCAGGGCGTCAGTCCATCCGTTTTGTTTAGAAACATACGATCCGAACGCGCATATGCACGCACGCCATTTTTCGTCACCGTTCTCAGGCACCATTGAGGATCCAGTCACTGGAACTGCATCGGGTGTAATGGGGTCTTATTACGCCCAATACATTGAAAAAGAGGCTGCTTCATTGAATCTATTAATTGAACAAGGGCAAGAAATTGCTCGGGATGGCAGAATCAGAGTATCGGTGAAGGGAAAAGGCAATGTCGTAGAGATAACTGGCAACGCCGTTTACGTGAATGAATTTGATGTGTTGATTTAATCTTTCCAACCTGAATGTAATCGTTAATTTGGGCTGCGGAGGCGGCCTTTTGTTTATCCTTACCCGAACGGTAACAAAAGCGTTATGATCCAGGTCGCCAGCTTTAACGGAAGCTTGTTGAGCTAGGGTTCGTTATGCCGGGAATCCGGTCCTCTGGAACGACGAAGAAGTCGTCCGGGTATACGATCCGCGGCTGACCGTGATCGAGGACAGGTGTTACATGTGTTTCGCCGTCGACACGAGGCACGGGGTTCGCGGAGGTATCGCGGTAACGGAGGATTTCCGTTCGTTCGAAGTGCTTAGCTTGTCCGTACCGGACAACCGAAATATGGTGCTGTTCCCGGAGAGAATCGGAGGAAAATACGTACGTTTGGAACGGCCGTTCCCCGTATACAGCCGGGGCGGCGTAGACCGCTTCGACATGTGGATCAGCGATTCGCCCGATTTGCGTTACTGGGGGAACTCCCGGCTGCTGCTCGCCGTGGAGCAAGTGCCGTTCGCCAACGACAAGGTAGGGCCCGGCGCCCCGCCGATCAAGACGGAGAAAGGCTGGCTGACGACGTTCCACGCGGTGGATATCGATCCGAAGCGCGGAAAGAACGGCTGGGAAACAACTTGGAAAAAGCGTTATTCGGCGGGCATTATGCTGCTTGACCTCGACGATCCCTCCCGCGTCGTCGGCATGTGCCGCTCCCCGCTTCTCGCCCCGGAAGCGAAATACGAGGCGGAAGGCGGATTCCGGAATCACGTCATTTTCCCGGGGGGCATGGTGCTCGAGGATACGGGGGAAGTCAAAATATATTACGGCGCGGCCGACACGGTGGAGTGTCTTGCCACGGCGGATGTCGACGACCTAATCCGATTGTGCTTGGAAGGTTGACAACCGTAAATTATACATGCAGTACGAAGAGCGTCGGCAAGGCCATCGAAGGCCTTGTCGGCGCTTCTTTGCGTTGCGGACGAACCGGAAAATATGGCGTCTTGCCGAAAATCCGGTTTCTCCCGCGAGGAAATCGCTACCGCGGCAAGGGAAAGCAAAAATGGCTTCGTACGGAAAAATTGATTTCTTTACGACGGCGCGTTTCCGATCTTAAGATATGGATAAGTTAACTGGAATCGCTTACAAAACAAACGAATCGAAACCGAGGTGAAAACATGCCGCAACAACCGATGTGGCGAACGATCGCGAAACACCGAACGCTGTACCTGCTAATGCTTCCGGGCATTGTGTTTTACATTGTTTTCAAATATGTGCCCATGTACGGGATTCTGATCGGCTTTCAAGAATATTCGGTCATGAAGGGCGTATGGGGGAGCGAATGGGTCGGGTTGAAGCACTTCGAGACGTTCTTCCAACGAACGCCGGACGCTTGGAAGCTGATCCGCAATACGATTCTGTTGAACGTCTACGACCTCTTGTTCCACTTCCCGGCGCCGATCGCGTTGGCCGTTCTGCTAAATGAATTGAAGAACGAAATGTTCAAGAGGTTCGTGCAGACGGTCAGCTACATGCCGCACTTCCTCTCTACCGTCGTCATCGTCGGCATGGTCGTGAATTTCCTGTCGCCCCAGAGCGGCATCGTAAACCACTTGCTGGCCGCGCTCGGGTTCGATCGAGTGATGTTCATGGGCCTCCCCGAGTGGTTTCGCACGATATACGTCGGCTCCGAAATATGGCAGAAGCTCGGCTGGGGGACGATCCTGTACCTGGCCGCGATCGCGGGCATCGACCCTACGCTGTACGAAGCGGCGAAGATCGACGGGGCGAACCGATGGCAGCAAATTCGGCATATTACGTTCGTCGGCATGGTGCCGGTTATCGTCATCCTGTTTGTGCTCAACTTAGGGAACATGATGGAAGTCGGCTATCAGAAAATTATCCTCATGTATAACCCCACCGTTTACGAGACGGCCGACGTCATCAACACGTTCGTGTACCGGCGGGGCATCCTGAGCGCGGATTTCAGCTTCGCGGCCGCCGTCGGATTGTTCCAGTCGGCGATCGGCTTCCTCCTCGTCGTGGCGGCGAACCGGGCGGCCAAAAAATATACGGACACCAGTCTGTGGTAGAAGGGAAGAGAGCGGGATGAAAGAGAGCTTGGCGTCGCGCATCTTCGATGTCGTCAATATGGCGTTCATGATCTTCCTCGTGATCGTCACCGTATATCCGATATATTTCGTGTTCATCGCTTCGGTCAGCCAGCCCGATCTCGTGACGAGCGGCGCGGTAAAGCTGCTGCCGCAGCAATGGACGTGGATCGCTTACGAGCGGATTCTGCAGCGTTCCGAGCTGTGGCTCAGCTACTGGAACACGATCCGATACACCTTCGCGCAGACGGCGCTGACGTTGATCGTCACGTCCATGATGGCGTATCCGCTCGCGAAGCGCTGGCTGCCGGGTCGCCGTTCGATCCTGCTGATGGCCGCCTTCACGCTGTTGTTCAGCGGGGGACTGATTCCTACGTTCCTTGTCGTGCAGAAGCTTGGCATGCTGAACACGATCTGGGCGATCGTGCTGCCGACGCTCATCAACACATGGTATTTGTTTATTATGCGAACCTTCTTCGAGGCGCTGCCGACGGAGCTCGAGGACGCGGCGACGATCGACGGCTGCGGCTCCCTGGGCGTGCTATTGCGCATCGTAATGCCGTTGTCGCTGCCGGTCATGATGACGATCGGCCTGTTTACGGCCGTCGGTCAATGGAATTCGTTCTTCGAAGCGCTCATTTACCTGAACGAACGCTCGATGTATCCCCTGCAAATTTTGCTGCGCAGCATCGTCATCGCCGGTACGACGTCGGATTCCTACGTGGAGGACGGGGGAACGTTCGTCGAGACGGTACGATATTCGACTATCATCATTGCGACGCTGCCGATCTTATGCGTCTACCCGTTCATTCAAAAATACTTCGTGAAGGGCAGCATGATCGGCGGCATCAAAGGGTAGGGAGAACGAAACATGGGGTAACAACGGAACGATAACGCTTTCATCGTCCGTTCTTATAAAATACAATGAAGAAAGGGAGGAACCACCATGGTACAACGAAAAGGGGAGAAAATCGGACATGTCTCGGCCGCGGCGATCCTTGGCGCGGCGCTTCTAGCCGGCTGCGCGAGCGGCGGCGGAGGCGCGGGAACGAACGAGCCGGCGTCGCAGACGCCGGGCGGCGCGGCGGAACCGCCGGCGGCGAACGGCCCCGAAGCCGGCGCGTCGGGGAAACTCTCCGAACAGCCGATTACGTTCAAGTGGCTTGCTTCCGATCGGCGGGAAGCCCCGATCCGCAACGACTGGCCGACGTTCCAACGGATATTCGAGAAGACGAACGTGAAGATCGAATTCGAGCCGGTGCCGGACAATATCGCGGAGAAACGACAAATTTTGATCGCTACGAATTCGGTGACGGATTTCATGAACGTCCCGCACGCCGACGCCCGCATCTACGGCCCCGAGGGCGTCTTCCTGAATCTCAAGGATTATCTCGACATCGCCCCGAATATCAAGGCGTTCATCGAAGAGCATCCGGATGCGATCGCGCTCTCCACGGGACCGGACGGGGGCGTGTATTCGATTCCGGTGCGGGAAGGTCTCGGATTTAATTTCGCATGGATCGTGCGTCAGGACGTCATGAAGGAGCTCGGTCTCGAGGCTCCGACGAACCCGGAACAATTTTATCAGATGTTGAAGGCGATGAAGGCGAAGTATCCGGACGTATATCCGCTCGTGCCGGAGCGGGGGCAGTTTAACGGCGGAGATAAGCTGTTCACGGCGCTGCTGCGGTCGTTCAGCGGTCTCGAAGGGTATCTGCCGTTCGACCCGAAGACGGGCGAATACGTATTCTCTCCGGATCATCCCGGCTTCCGGGAGACGCTGCAATATATGAACAAGCTGCATGCGGAGGAGCTGCTCGATCCGGAGTTCGCCATCATTACCGGCGCGCAATGGGAGGAGCGGATGCTCTCCGGCAAGTCGCTCGTCACTTGGTTTTGGAAGACGCGGGTGCAAACGCTCAACGATACGGCCGCAGGCTCCAATCTGATCCCCGGCTACGATGTGAACGTCATTCCGATGTTCGCGGCGGAAGGCGTCGAGCCGTATCAATTATCCCGCTCGGTCTACGGCGGCAACGGACTCGCCATCTCCGACAAGGTATCGAATAAGGAAGTCGCGGTGAAGTTCCTCGATTACTTGCTCGGTCCGGAAGGGTCCGACTACCTCGCCCTCGGCATCGAAGGGGAGACGTATGACAGGAGCGAAGGGGATCCCAAGTTCCTGGCGTCGTTAGGAGCGGCTCCGTACGCGCTGCTTCGCGGCGACTACGGCGTGTGGTATCCGGACATCAATCTCGACATGGGCAAGTCCCGCCTTGCGGAACGTCTGAGCGAACGGGCGCAGGAGATCGAAGAACTGTATATGCCGTCCGTCATCGAAGCGCCGGGCGCCCCGATCTTGACCGACGAGGAGAACGAGAAGCAGAAGGAGCTGCTGGATAATCTGACCGTGTTCATGGATCAGAAGGTCGCGGAATTCATCGCGGGCCGCACGCCGATTACCGACGAGACGATGCAGTCGTTCTTGCAGCAATGCCTCGAGCTCGGGGCGCACGAGCTTCGAGATATGTACAACGCGGCGCATCGACGCGCGTACAGCGGCAAATAAGGAGCCCGACGCGGAACGACGAGGGACCGGGAGCGGGAGCGGCATCCCGTTCCCGGTCTTCGACGCATCCGCGCGGCTTCGCGCGGGACCCGGGCGACTTCCCCGCGGGGCGGGTACGAACGAGGGAATCCAAGAGGGAGGAGCATGAGCATGCTGCAGCGAATGTTTCGATCGCGAAAACTACGGTTGAATGTGTTTTGGCAGTTCTTCGCGAGCTTCTTCGTCTTGGTTCTCGTGCCGTCGACCGTCGCTTGTTCGTTCACCTACGTGTACGTCGTCAAGCTTATCGAGGAGGAAGTGGAGAAATCCAGCGAGATTCTGATCGGACAATTCGCCGAACAAACCGACGAGCTCGTCGGCGCGCTGCAGGACGAGATGATTAAGCAGCTCGGATATCTGAACTTGTATAAGTTCTTGCGTTACGAAGACGGTCCGGCCAATCATCCGGCGCGGATCGACATGCTCGGGGCGCTGACGACGCAGATTACCGCCGTCACGCAAAACTACCCGCTCGTGCACAGCGCATATCTGTACCATATCGGGCAGCAGTCGATCATCGCGAGCCAGATCGGCTATGTGGAGAAAGACGTCTACTTCGCGTATTGGAGCCATTATGCGTCGCTCGGCGACCGGGACATCGAGGCGATGTTCACGGGCCGCCGGATGATGGATTTCTACGGACCGACGCTCATCGAGACGAAATCGCTGTACACGGATCAAACGTTGACCGCCGGGACGTATCTCACGGCAGTCATGAGCTATCCGTTCAACTCCGATAAGCCGGAGGTGTATCTCGTCGTCAATATCGACGCCGAGCGGTTGAAGGAGTCGATCGCCATCCGGCGGAGCGACTCGATCGAAACCGCGATCCTGGACCGGACCGGGCGCGTCCTGGCGCATGACGGGGCGGGCGGCATCGACGGCGGGACGCTTCTTGCTTCCTATCGGCCGGAGACGGAGGGACACACGAACATCGACGCGGACGGCGGCAAGCTGCAAGTCTCGTACCATCCGTCCGATCGGTACGACTGGATCTACGTCGGCATGGCCGATCTCGAGGAGCTTCGCCGACCCGCCGCATTAATCCAGAAGGCGAGCGCGCTGCTGCTCGCGTTCCTCCTGGCCGCCGGCGGCGCGATCGCTTACGCGTTGAGCAAGCGGATGTACACCCCGATCCGCGACATTCGGCAGGGGCTCGAGACGAGCCGCCGCGGCGCCGGGGCGGCGGAGGCGGATCGCCGGCAAGGGAACGACTTCGAGCTGATCAAAGCCTGGTCCGAATCGCTGATTACGGAGCATAAGGATATGGCGAACCGGATCAGCGGCATGTCTCCGGTCATGCACGAGTATTTTCTAAGCAAGCTGCTGCTCGGCGAGTTCAGGGATCAGCTCTCCGTCGTGTATTACGCGAAGGAGATCGGCTTCGACGCGAATCCGGACGGTCATCTCGCGGTGCTGTGCATCGAGATCGAATTCTACGACCGCGGCGCGAAGGCGCTGACGGAGACGGATAAGTCGTTCTTCATTACCGACTTAAAACATACGATCGAGAAGTCGATCGGCGGTACGGTGTGGTTATGCCAGACGCGCGGCGACCTGCTCGCCGCCGTCGTGCATCTCGCGTCGGAATCGCCCGCCGAGCCGATGCGGCTTGCGAAGACGATCCGCGACGCGCTCTCGGAACAGAAGGAATATTTCCACTCGGCGATCGGCGTCGGCAAAGTCGTACACGCAGTATGGGAGCTGCACGATTCGTATCGGCATGCCGCGCTCCTATTGAAGCGCAAGCGGCTGCTCGCCGAGGTCGAAATCTGCTCCGATCAGGAGAAGGGGGAGGAGCCGCTCCCGTTCGACAGCTTCCTGTCCGCCGATAAGGTCGAGCAGATGCTGACGCTGAGCCGCGCCGGCCGTCGCGAAGAGCTGCTGGAGATCGTCCGCCGTCAGCTGGACGACTCGCTGCGGAGCCATGCGTCTGCGGAGGCGGTGAAGCAGCTGTGCGTCGACATGCTGAACACCTGGCTGCGCGCCGTCGCCGCCGACGGCAGGCAAGACTTCAGCATTGAAAGCTACGCCTCCCTGTATCAGCGGCTGCATCGCTGCGTGACGGGCGACGACATTCGCCGCTTCTTCGAGGAGACCGCATCGGAGCTGTTCCGGGACGCGGGCGCGGAGGCGACGCTGGACCAGTTCGGACAGATCGCCGCGTATATCAAGGAAAACTACGGCGGCGAACTCGGCATCGAGACGTTCGCGCGGCAGCTGCATATGTCGCTCGGCCACTTCAGCAGAAGCTTCAAGGAAGCCGTCGGCGAGAACTTCATCGAGTTCGTCACGCGCTGCCGGATGGACGCCGCGCGGCGGCTCCTCGTCGATACCGACCGGAAGATCGACGAGATCGCGCTGGAGGTCGGGTATCTCGGAAGGCATTCGTTCATCAAGACGTTCCGCAAGTACGAAGGGGTCACGCCCGGGAAATACCGGGAGCTGCGCAAGGGGCAGGAACCGAATCGGATCGCGAGAGAAGAGAGATCGACATGAAGAGCGGATTTCGAAGACGTTAACCGCGGCAAGCGTTCCATGGGAAGGAGCTTTAGCAATATGTTCGAGTCGTTCGAGGATCGGATCCGGCTCCAGGGCGGCGCGGCGCTTTCCGAGTTCGCGTCGCCTTACCAAGATTTTAGGAAATATCGTTCCTCCGTGTCTCCCGGCGTCGAGCTTGGAGTCAACGTGATCAAGCCGTCGCGGCCCGGACCCGTGCTCGCGACGCTGCACGGGTGGCATATGAGCATGCCGATGCCGGAACGGCGGGAGCGGCCGTTGGAGGGGAATCGGTATTTGCTGCTGCAGGTCGACATGCGCGGACGCGCGTTCTCGACGGGACGGCCCGATTGCAACGGGTTCGAGCTGATGGACGTCTACGACGCGGTCGCCTTCGCGCGCCGCGAGTACGCGGCCTACATCGCCGACCCCGAGATCGTCTACCTCGAGGGCGGCAGCGGAGGAGGCGGGAACGTCCTGGCCGCCGCAGCCAAGCTTCCGGATCTGTTCGCGGCGGCGACGTCCTTCTACGGCGTCTCGGATTACGCGTCCTGGTACGAACAAGATACCATCGGCGAATTCCGCGACGAGATGGACGTATGGATCGGCTGCGCGCCTGCAGACGATCCGGAGCGGTATCGCGCGAGGAGCGGCTTGTCCCTCGCGGCGAACGTGTACACGCCGCTGTATCTCGCGCACGGCGACGCCGACGTCCGGGTGCCGGTCTCCCATTCGAGGGCATATGTCGAGGCGATGCGGCGCGTCGGCAAGGGGGGCTTGGTTCGGTACGAAGAGCTGCCGGGCATCGGCGGACGCGGGCATCTCGACAACGCTTCGGAGGCGCTGCGGCGCCGACTGGCGGCGAACTCGGAGAGGCACCGAGCGGACCACGCGAGGCCGATCGCGCTGCCGCCGCGCGGTCGACTGACGGTCGGCGGCTTCGTCGCGACGAAGCGATTCCGGGTCGCGCTGGAGAACGTCGATCAAGTCGCGGAGCTGTCATACGATCTCGAGCGCGGCCTGTACCGGCTTACCGCCTCGAAGCCGTATCGTTATACGCTCGTCACGGCGAACGGGGAGCGTCGGGAGGGAGTGTGCGCGGTTGCGGAATGAGGTAAGCCTACGAACAAAAATCCTCCGCAGTGTGCTTCGATTCCGCTTTCCCGCTCCTATTACGAGGGATATCAACGAATGATTCCGATTGGAGATGATCGTATGACAGAGAACACGGCACCGACCCTGATCGACGCCGACGTCCATAATGCGATGTACGACCGCAAGGAAATCCTTCCTTATCTGCCGAAGGCTTGGCATGCGCAATGGCTGTCCCAGGGCATCGGCGTAAGCTCCCCGTATTATTCGCCGGTCGGCGTCATGCGCAAGGATGCGAAGCCGCCTCGGGGCGGCGAGGCCGGCAGCGACCCCCATTTTCTGCTGAAGGATCATGTAGAGAAATACGGCTTCGATTATGCGATACTGACCGGCTCCGGCGTGCTGGGCATCTCGCTTCACGTCGACCCGGATTACGCGAACGCGGTCGTCTCCGCTTACAACGATTGGCTAGTAGAGCATTGGCTGAAGGTTAGTTCCAAGTTCAAGGGGTCGATCCTGATCAATAACGCCGATCCGATCGCCGCCGCGAGGGAGATCGACCGGATGGCGGCGAACAAGGATATGGTCCAGGTGATCATGAGCAGCGGATCGCGCACGCTGTACGGGCAGCGCTTCTTCCATCCGATCTACGAAGCGGCGGAGCGCCGCGGCTTGCCGGTCGCCGTCCATCCGGGCACGGAAGGCCGCGGCATCGCCGGAACGCCGACCCCGTCCGGGTACCCGACGCGGTACATGGAATGGCACAACATCCTGCCCGCCAATTATATGGCGCATGTGAACAGTCTGGTGTGCGAAGGCTTGTTCGAGAAATTCCCGAAGCTGAAATTCGTCGCGATCGAGGGCGGCGTGTGCTGGCTCCCCCACCTCATGTGGCGCATGGATAAAAACTACAAGGCGCTGCGGGATCAGACGCCGTGGCTGAAGCGGCTGCCGTCGGAATACATCAAGGAGCATATCCGCTTG
The DNA here is from genome assembly GCA_031181325.1 of Paenibacillus sp. Lineage (GTDB taxonomy): Bacteria > Bacillota > Bacilli > Paenibacillales > YIM-B00363 > Paenibacillus_AE. The sequence continues at coordinate 48,968 of JAPSKX010000006.1, read as the reverse complement.
ACGAGCCAGCCGATCGAGGAAGCGCCGAACCCGCAGCATATCGTCGAGCTGTTCGAGATGTGCGGCGCCGCCGATATTACGTTATTTTCGACGGACTATCCACACTGGGATTTCGATAATCCGAAAATGGTGCTGCAAGCGTTCCCGAAGGAGATGCGGGCGAAGATGTTCGCGAAGAACGCTATCGACCTGTACGGCTTGCACCGGACGGTCGAAGCGGAGAGGGGGGCGCAGGCATGATCAAGCACTTCGCTTGTCGGAAGGACGAACTCGAGGCCGGCGGCGGCCGCGCGATCGTGTCGGTGAAGGGTATGGAGATCGGCGTCTTCCTCGTCGACGGCGAGGTGTACGCCTGGCGCAACGTCTGTCCGCATGCCGCGGCGCCGATCTGCCAAGGCAACGTCACGGGAACCCGGCTGCCTTCGGCGGTGTACGAATACGAGTACGGCTGCCACGGCCGGATCGTCCGCTGCCCGTGGCACGGCTGGGAGTTCGATCTTACGACGGGCAAGCATCTGGCCGACGAGAGCGTCGCATTGCGGGGCTTCCCGGCGGCCGTCGAAGGGAACGACGTATACGTCCTGATGAAATAAGGCGCCGGCGCCGGTACACTCGCGATCGTCCCGCCGATGGCGTCGGGCGGTGCGAGATCGACGGAGAAGGAGGAGAAGGAGCCGTACCGGTATTTCCGGTGACGGCTCCTTCCTGTCTGTGTTCCCCCTTAGAACGAGTAGGCTTCGCCGTCATCCGGCACGAAGACCTGAGAGGAGATCCCCTTCGCCTCCACAAAGTTTCTTAGTTCTTCTCTCGATAACGTCCAGTGATTGACGGCTTCCATGTGAACGGAAACAATCTTCGCGTCGGGGGCAGCCTTATGCGTTTCGTAAATATCGTCCTTCCCCATGACGAGGGAGCCGCCTTCCGGAAGTTGATTGTCCCCGCCGTTGACTACGATGATTTCCGGCTTGTGCGTTGCGATGACCTCCCGAACCGCCTCGTACCAAACCGTATCCCCGGCCACATATAACGTCTTCTCGTCGGGATGTTCGAACACGACGCCGCAAACCGTGCCGATGAGCGGAAATTTCAAAATTTCTCCTCGGCCGTGCTCGCCTTTCGTCTTGATCAGCCGAATCCCCTCGAAGGAGGTGCGTTCCGTTAGAACTTCTACATTTTGGAAGCCGGCTTTTTTGACTTCCGTTTCATCTTCTTCGTTTTGCACGAACATCTTCACGTCTTTCGGCAACGCCTCTTTCGCGGCGTCGTCGAAGTGGTCGAAGTGCAGATGAGTGACAAGGATCGCATCTACATCTTTAAGGAGGTCGTCGATCGAGACCGGCAAGCGAACCAATGGATTTCTCCGTTCGTTCTTAGAAAAACTAGGGAGAGGCGGGAGCGTCCCTTGCTCCGCCAAGAAGGGGTCGACTAAAAACTTCTTCCCCGCGTACCGGACGACGAGTGTCGCATTTCGGATCAGTTGTATGTTCATTTCGAATGCTTCCTTTCCATCTGGAATTGGCGATACGGGTGACGGTATATTACTATGATAAATACGATCTCGATTTCGATCGATACTTTGGTGAAACCCTTTGGGATCAAATCGTTTCACGACGAAAGGAATTTATATGGAGCTTGATCAAATCGACGTTCGAATTCTTCGGTTGCTTACCGAAAATTCGCGGATTGCATGGAAAGACTTAGGGGAACGTATTCATATGACCGGACAAGCCGTAGGAAATCGAATCAAAAAACTGGAGGATCACGGCGTAATTAAAGCCTACTCGCTCATTGTCGACGAAATGAAGTTGGGGATTGCCTATACGGCCTTTGTCATTATTCATATGAATTCGGCGAGTCACGATTCGATTATTCGTTTCCTTACCGAACGGGATGAGGTAGTCGAAGCTCACCGAATATCCGGCGAAGGCTGTTACCACGTCACAATAAAAGTTAGATCTCAGGATGAATTGAATCATTTTCTTAATATGCTTCTTAAACATGGGAACTATCGATTAAATCTGTCGATACAAGAGATTAAACGACGCAGTGCTCTGTCCGCTGCAGTAGTCGAACGGGATCCTGACGGCTAAATACTTCTGTATGCTTAATGGAGCCGGTTCTTCCCCTGCATGGGAAACATTCGGCCGCTTGACATACCCAAGGGGGGTATAGTAAATTGGAGTCGTGAGGTGAGAAGCTTTGGGGAAATCGATACATGACGTTGAAATCGACCACGAGAGCTGTTCCATGGACAGTTATCGAAAGAGTCATCATTCCGAAAAGGCGAAGAACCACTTGATCTCCCGTTTAAACAGGATTGAAGGTCAGATCCGTGGCGTCAAGGGAATGATCGAAAGGGATACTTATTGCGACGATGTACTGAATCAGCTTGCGTCGATTCAGTCGGCATTGAACGGAGTGGGCAAACTTTTGCTTGAGGGGCATATGAAAAGTTGCATCGCGGAACGGATTCAAGCGGGCGAACTTGAAGTGGTCGACGAGTTGTTGATTACAGTCAATAAATTAATGAAGTAGTTTTTTTTCGTAAATATAGGGTAGGTATGTATGGTATTTAAAGAGACAAAGATGGAGGGTGAATGCCGTGGAAACGACTTCCGAGAACCGACAAACGACCTTGCAAATAACGGGCATGACCTGTGCTGCCTGTGCGAATAGAATCGAAAAAGGTCTTAGCAAGCTGGATGGCGTTGCGTCCGCTAACGTGAACTTCGCTCTAGAGAAGGCAAGCGTTACGTATGATCCGAGTAAAATCAACGTCGATACTTTGGAACAAACCATGCGGAAATTGGGGTATGACACCGCTAAGGAGGTCGCTCAATTCCAGCTTGAGGGGATGACGTGCGCGGCCTGCGCCAATCGGATCGAAAAGGGTCTAGGCAAATTGCCCGGCGTAACGAACGCGGCCGTTAATTTCGCCTTAGCATCGGCGCGGATCGAGTACTCGCCCGGCGAAGTAACGATCGCCGATTTGCAAAGGAAAGTAAAGCAACTCGGCTACAAAGCGATCTTGAAGGAAGACGATGCATCGAACGGAGATCGCCGCGAGAAAGAAATCGGTTACCACAAGCGGAGCCTTTTCGTCTCTGCGATTCTTTCCCTTCCGCTGCTCTGGAGCATGGTAGGACATTTCTCCTTCACGTCATGGATTTATTTGCCTGATCTCTTTATGAACCCGTGGTTTCAGTTGATTCTGGCCACGCCGGTTCAATTCTACATCGGGCGGCGCTTTTACGAAGGAGCCTATAAGGCGCTTCGTAACGGCAGCGCGAACATGGACGTATTGATTTCGCTGGGCACTTCGGCGGCTTACTTTTACAGTGTATATCTCACGATCGATTGGTACTTCGACAGCGGGAGCGCGCACCACGGTCCTTCGCTGTATTACGAGACGAGCGCCGTCCTCATTACGCTGGTGGTTATGGGCAAATGGTTCGAGGCGTTAGCCAAAGGCCGCACCTCCGAAGCCATCCAATCGTTGATGGGACTTCAGGCGAAGACGGCTTCGGTCGTCCGAGACGGTCAGGAATTAACGGTCGCGGTGGAAGAAGTATTGGTCGGCGACATCGTGCTTGTACGTCCCGGCGATAAAGTGCCGGTGGACGGGGAAGTCGTGGAAGGGGAGTCTTCCGTCGACGAATCGATGTTAACGGGGGAAAGCATTCCCGTTGGGAAGAAAGCCGGCGACGGAGTCATCGGCGCTACGATCAACAAGAACGGGATGCTTCGGATTCGAGCGACCCGAGTCGGCAAAGAAACGGCGTTGGCGCAGATCGTGAAAGTCGTAGAGGAAGCGCAAGGCTCCAAAGCGCCGATCCAACGGATCGCGGACCGGATTTCCGGCATCTTCGTCCCGATCGTGGTCGGCATTGCCGTCTTGGCCTTCTTGATCTGGTATTTCCTCGTAACGCCCGGCGACTTCGCCGGTGCCTTGGAGAAGGCGATCGCCGTGCTTGTCATCGCATGTCCTTGCGCCCTCGGCCTGGCGACCCCGACGTCGATTATGGCGGGCTCGGGGCGAGCGGCCGAATTCGGGATTTTGTTCAAAGGCGGCGAGCATCTGGAGCAAACGCATAAGATCGACACGATCCTTTTGGATAAAACGGGGACCGTCACCAAAGGGAAACCCGAGCTTACCGACGTGTTGACGGCCGGCGACGAAGCGGAGTTCCTCCGGCTGGTCGGCGCGGCGGAGAAAAGCTCGGAACACCCGCTCGCGGAAGCGATCGTAGCGGGCGTTCGGAACCGGAATATCGAAATTCCGATCGTCGAATCGTTCGAAGCCATTCCCGGGTTCGGGATCAAAGCGGCCGCGGAAGGCAAGACGGTACTGATCGGCACCCGACGCTTGATGGAACTGTACGACGTAGATGCAGCGACGGCGTTCGATACGATGTCTCGCTTGGAGGAGTCCGGGAAGACGGCGATGCTGGTCGCGATCGACGGCCGCTACGCCGGAATGGTGGCGGTAGCCGATACGATCAAAGAAACCTCGAGGGCGGCCGTAAGTCGACTGAAGGAAATGGGACTCCAGGTCATCATGATTACCGGGGACAACGAGCGAACGGCGAAGGCGATCGCGGCCGGAGTCGGCATCGACCATGTTCGCGCGGAAGTGCTCCCGGAAGGCAAAGCGGAAGAAGTGAAGAAGCTGCAAGCGGAAGGCAAGAGAGTCGCCATGGTCGGGGACGGCATCAACGACGCGCCGGCGCTTGCGACGGCGAACATCGGCATGGCGATCGGCACGGGAACGGATGTAGCGATGGAAGCGGCGGACGTCACGTTGATGCGCGGCGATCTAGCCAGCATTCCGGACGCCATCTATATGAGCCGTAAGACGATGAGCAACATTAAGCAAAATCTGTTCTGGGCGCTCGGATATAATACGCTGGGGATCCCGATCGCCGCCGTCGGTTTATTGGCTCCTTGGGTAGCGGGCGCGGCGATGGCGCTTAGCTCGGTTTCCGTAGTCCTGAACGCCTTGCGATTGCAGAGAGTCAATCTGAAATAATTAAGCAGCGACGCGAGGTGATGGAGATGGAAGAGAAAGCGATAATCGCCGTCAACCCGCCCATCCAGGTCGGCGGCAGCCTCTTCACGCCCGGTCAGTTAGCCGTAATCGGCGCGTTGGCGGGGGAAGATGCGAAGATCGAGATGACGCCGTTCAAGCAGCTTTACATTGAAGTCCCGCTCGAGCGGAGCGAGGAGCTCGTGAACGAGCTTCGGAAAGCCGGGCTCGAGGTCATTCCTTCGGGCTTCGTCATTAAAAGCTTAATCGCTTGCAATTTTTGCAAAGGGGCCGAGGAGGCGGGACTCGAGACGGCGCGAAAAGTAAACCGCGCCATCGCGGGCATCGATACGCCAACGCCTCTGAGGGTCGGCTTTGCAGGCTGCGGGCTCGGCACCAGCGAGCCCTTGCTGAAGGATATCGGCATTGTGAAGACGAGGGACGCCTTCGATATTTATGTCGGGGGCGAAGCGAAGGGCCTCAAAGCTTCGGTCGCGCGGCGTCTTGCGTCCGGAGTGCCGGAGGAGAGACTTGTTTCGGCGATCCTCGCCATTATCGATTGCTATAAGGCTCGCGCCAAAGGCAAAGAAAAATTCAGTAAATTCTTGGATCGTGTTTCGCTGGAGGAGCTGCAGCGCATTGCCGGCTACTCAGTAAGGGATGATAAATAACAGTCGAAGGGTGAACGCAATGATAAAGACAAAAGCGGATGACGAATCTCCTCCTTATGCTCCTTGGCGTGCTGGCGGCTTGTTCGAATGGATTCCAGCTCCGGCGAATTGCCGGAAGGAGTAAAGGAAGCGGCAAATCCAACGTATGAAGAGAACGATTGAAGCGTTCTCCGCATTCTCGCGGAACGTAAGCAATGTCGAAGGCATGGAAGGGGCGCAAGCCGTCCGAACGTATACGGTGTATTAATTTCGCCGAAGGATGTTGAAGACGGCTTTCGAAGCGTTGACGCCAGGGCGGCAGCGAGCGTATCTGTAACACTTTTCCCAACCCAAACAAACCAAAACCAGAGTACAAAGAGTGGAAAAGTATTTGGCGCATATTTTGGACGGCAAGGGAATGGATGATTAAGGATATAGCCCGGAGGATCATCGACCGATTGGATCGATGGTCCTTTTTTTTTTCGTTTCGTTCGCGGGTTATTCCGAAATCCATCACTCTTCTCCGAAAAATGATCATGGACGAATGCGTAGGAAAGTCCTATACTATCGGAAACCTAAGGCCATATCTGGGAACGGAAGCGAGGTCGATAGGATTGTACAAGATTCTGGTGGTCGACGACGAACCGAGAGCCAGCACGGGCATACGGAACTTCCTGCTGCATTCCGACCTGGAGCTGGCGCACGTCGAGACGGCGCTTAACGGCTTCGAAGCGATCGATTACCTTCGAATGGACAGCTTCGACCTCGTGCTGACCGACATCCAGATGGGGCGCATGAGCGGGATCGAGCTGATGGAGACGATCTATATGGAGCAGCCGCATTTGCCGGTCGTCGTGATCTCCGCGCACGAACAATTCGACTTCGCCAAGCAATCGCTCCGTCTCGGCGCGCGCGACTACCTCGTGAAGCCGGTCGAGCGGGAGGAACTGCTGCGCGTCGTCCGCAGCGTGCTCGGCGAGAAGCGGGAGCTCGGCAAGAAGACGCTGGAGCTCACGTCCAAGGCGCATTCCGCCGAAGGGGAGCGCGCGCGCCGGAGCGAATGGCTCCGGGAGCTCGTCTCGGAGCGGAGCATGCCGGAAGCCGACTACGCGGCTCTCGTCGCGGAGTTCGGCGCGCGGACGGCGGATCGGCGCTTCGCGGTGTTGTCCGTTCGGCTCGATCTTCGGGAAGGCGGCTTCAGCAAGCGCGAGATTACGTTGCAGGACCGGAAGCTGCTGAAATACGCCTCTCTGAACGTGATGGAAGAGAGCTTGTCCGAATGGGAGGGCGTCGGATTTCACGGCTTCGGCAGCGAGCTGGTCGGCATCGTGCAGCTGACGGAGAGCGAGCGCAACGTCAAGTCGCAGCAGTACCTGATCGGGCAGATGATCCACCAGCATCTGAAGCAATACTTGAACGTCGCCGCGACGATCGGGATGAGTACGCTGAACGCCGATGTCTCTATGCTGCCGAAGCTGCTCGAGGAGGCGAACCGAGCGGCCGAATGGCGAACGCTTCATCCGGGTCATCCCGTGTTTTTCTACGAGGATGTGAAGTCCCGGGAGCGCGTCGATCTGTTGGAGTGGGCGGATACGGTCGCCGCGTTCGCGCAAGCGGTCAAGGGCGAGGGCGATGCGCCGATCGACGCGAGCGTCGTCGCGCGGCCGCTGCGGGAGTTGGCATCGACGGAATCGGGGGAGCTGTTCGCGAGCTGCTTCGGCATGCTCGTGTACCGACTGTACGGCGCGCTGCTCGAGCTCGGCTACGCGAGCGGCGTCTCGTTCCATCGCTTCGACCCCGGCGCGTACTTCGGCGACGCGCCCGCCATGGAGAAGCTGGAGCGGCTCGACGACTACGTTCGGGACACGGCGGACGCGATCCGGCAGCTGTCCAAGGAGCGGGACCGTTCGATCTTGTCGAAGATCACCGGTTACGCGCGGAAACACTTCCGCAATCCCGCGCTGAAGATCCAGGATATCGCCGACGAGGTGCACTTCAGCGCCGCGTACCTCGGCTACTTGTTCAAGCGCGAGATGAACCGGAACTTGTGGGACTTCGTCACGGAGCTGCGCATCGAAGAGGCGAAGCGCTTGCTTGCGGCGACGGACAAGAAGCGGTACGAGATCGCTTACGAGGTCGGCTATGAATCGCCGGAGCACTTCAGCCGCATGTTCAAGCGATACGCCGGCGTCAGTCCCGCCGACTATCGCAAGGAGCGCCAGGGGGGATCGGTCTGAAGCTCAAGTATAAGCTGACCCTGGCGTTCGCGTTGTTCATCGTCGGACCGTTCCTCGCGATCGCGTGGATATCAATGAAGACCGCCTCGGATTCGATGCTGGATGAGGTCGGACGCACGACGCTGCAGCTGGCGGAACAAAATCATATCACGCTCGAGAAGTCGTTGTCCGCCGTGAACGGCCGTACCGTCACGCTGCTCGATAATCACTTCTTCAGCGATCCCGCGCAATACCGGTTCTGGACCCGCATCGAGACGCTCGGGGACATTCGGGCGGCGGATGCCGTTCTCGACCGTTGGTCCTCGGACGGCAGCGAATATACATTATATATGAAGAACGAGGAAGGCCGAGCGCCTCCCGTCGATCTGTCCTATAAGTCTGCCGGCTTCAAGTATTACCGCGCGGATGCCGGCGATCTGCCGGACTGGGGGAAGGAAGCGCTGGAGGAAGGCGGCGCGGGAACGCTTCGGCTGATCCCTCAGGCGTTCGGGAACCCGTCGACGGTCGGTTACGTGCGAAGTATCCTGAATCCGGAAAATTACGACGAAACGATCGGCTTGCTCGTCGTGACGAAGCTGGAGGTGCTGCTTACGCGCGACCTCGTCTCCGTCCTGCTCCCGGAAGGAGCGGCGACCTATGTGTTCGACGGCCGCGGCGAGCTGTTGATGAAAGCCGGGACGCAGTCCGAGGCGCTGGAAGCGGTGCCGGGGGCCGCCGCGGGACGGGAAGCCGGCTATTACTTCGAGACGGGCGGCGCAGGGAGCTGGTTGTATGCGTTCTCCCGTCGCTCTGCGTTCGACACGACGTTGGTGTATAAGATCCCGCTCGATGCGATTACGGGCAATCGTACGGCGTACCCGTGGGCGCTCCTCGCGGTGGCGGCCGTATACCTCGCGTTCGTGCTGCTCTTCGTGCTCTATCTGCTGCGCTTGATCGTGAAGCCGGTGCTTCGCTTGGTGAACGTGACGAAAATTTACGAGCCCGGACAACCGCTGCATACGGACGGCGACTTCCGGCGAACCGACGAATTCGGGCTCTTATACGGAGCGTTCCTGAAGATGACGCGAAGGCTCGATCAGTCGGTGCAGGAAAATTACGTCATGAAAATTAAACAGAAGGAGAGCGAGTTGGCGGCGCTGCATTCCCAAATTACGCCGCATCTGCTGTACAACACGCTCGATTCGATCTATTGGTATGCGCTCGACAGCGGCAATCAGGATGTCGGGGAGATGGTGAAGGATTTATCGAAGCTGCTTCGCATCGGACTCAGCAAGGGGAAGACGGTCATTACCGTCGGCGAGGAGCTGGAGCACGTCGGGGCGTATTGCCGCCTGCAGATGAAGCGGTACCCGAATCGGTTCCAAGTGCATTGGGACGTCGACGACTCGCTCGCCGGGTACGCCGCTCCGAAGGTCATCTTGCAGCCGCTCGTCGAGAACGCCATCTTCCATGGCGTCAGCGGCATGGACGGCGAGGGGGAGATCTGGGTGCGGACGCGGAGCGCCGAGGACGGCATCCGGTTGGTCGTAGAGGATAACGGCTTCCTGCCCGTCGATCCGGAGCGATTGAATCGGAGTCTGGAGGAGGAGACAAGCGACAAGGGATACGGCATCCGCAACGTGCATCGGCGCGTCCGGCTGCATTTCGGAGAGGGGTACGGGCTGCGGTTCGCGTCGCGAGAAGGCGTCGGCCTGGTCGCCGAAATCCGTATCCCCTATAGCGATAGATGATTACAGCGCCCGACGCTTCGTCGGCGCGCTGTTTTTTTGTACCTAGAAATACATCACAGTGTCGCTCGGATCCATCATCGGCATTCGGCGCGACCGCCCCTATACTACGAATATAGAGAAAGGAGCACAAGCCATATGAGAGAAGGAATCGGAACGCAAGCGTCAAGGCCGGTGCGGCCGGGCGCGCCGCACCGATGGTTCCGGACGTTCTGGAAGTCTCGGTTTTTGACGCTGCTGCTGCTTCCGCCGGTGCTGGTCATTCTCCTGAACAACTACTTGCCGATCTTCGGCGTGTTCATCGCATTCAAGAACGTAAACTTCATCGACGGTATCTTCGGCAGTCCGTGGGTCGGGTTCAAGAACTTCGAATTTCTGTTCGACTCGGGCTCGGTATGGCGCATCACGCGAAATACTGTGTCGTATAGTCTTGTCTTTATGATCGTGAATACGACGTTGTCCGTCGCGCTTGCGATCGCGATCAACGAAGTGCGCGCCCGCTGGCTGCCCAAGGCGTATCAGAGCTTCCTGATCCTGCCGAATTTCTTGTCGATGGTCGTAGTGAGCTATTTGGTGTACGCCTTCCTCCATCCGACGCACGGTTTCGTGAACGCGACGCTGCTGCGCTGGATCGGAGAAGACCCGGTATTCTGGTACACCGCTAAGGAATTCTGGCCGTATATCCTCGTGCTCGTGAACGCTTGGAAGGGCGTCGGCATCGGCGCAGTCATCTATATCGCGGCGATCGCGGGCATCGATCCGGAATATTACGAGGCGGCCGTCATCGACGGCGCGACCAAGTGGAAGCAGACGCTTCATATTACGCTTCCGATGATTCAGCCGGTGATCATCATCTTCACGATCCTCTCGATGGGCAGTATGTTCAGCAGCGACTTCGGGTTGTTCTACCAGGTTCCGCTGGATTCGGGGGCGCTCTATCCGGTGACCGACACGGTCGATACGTACGTCTATCGCGTGTTGCTGCGCCTCAACGATATCGGCATGTCGTCGGCGGCGGCGCTCGTGCAATCGGTGCTCGGCTTCCTGATGGTGCTCGCCACGAACTGGACGGTTCGGAAGATCGACGAAGAACAAGCGCTGTTCTAACCCGCGCTTTACGGAGGAGAATCCTATATGGAAATTCGCGCGACTCGTCGCGACAACAGCGTCTCTCCCATCGCGAATGCGGCGCTGCACCTATTATTTATCGCCTTGTCGCTGGTCTGCGTGCTGCCCGTCGTCTTGGTCGCGATCGTCTCGCTTACGCACAACGACTCGCTGCTCGAGAACGGATACAGCTTCTTCCCGGAACGGTTGTCCTGGATCGCATACGAAAGCTTGTTCACCGATTACGGCACGATCCTAGGAGCGTATAGCGTAAGCATCGGCATTACGGTCGTCGGCACGCTGCTCGGCGTCGTCCTGATGGCGCTGTACGCATACCCGATCTCCCGGGCCGATTACCCGTACCGCGGCTTCTTCACGTTCTTCTTATTCTTCACGATGCTGTTCAGCGGCGGCCTCGTGAGCAAGTACATCGTGTACACGAAGGGATTGGGGCTGACGGATTCGTATTTCGCGTTGATCCTGCCGCTGCTCATCGCGCCGTTCAACGTCTTCATCATGCGGACGTTCTTCCAGTCGACGATTCATCCGTCGCTCGTCGAATCCGCCCGCATCGACGGCGCAGGCGAGCTGCGCATCTTCGCGCGGGTCGTGCTGCCGCTGTCGCTGCCCGTCATGGCGACGATGGCGTTGTTCAGCACGATCGCCTATTGGAACGACTGGTTCAACGCGCTTTTGTTTATTCGCTCGGAGGATAAGTATCCGCTTCAATATTTAATGATCCGCGTCATTAACGATATTCAATTTCTGCGCGACAACGTGGCGCTGGCGGCGCAAAATCCGGCGCTGCTGGAAAATCTGCCGAACGAGTCGCTGCAGATGGCGATGGCCGTCGTCGGCATGGGTCCGATCCTTGTCGTCTACCCGTTCTTCCAGAAATATTTCGTCAAAGGGCTGACCGTCGGCGCCATCAAAGGGTAATTCGCATCGGTAGAACCGATCTCCGGCCTAGCGGTCGGGTTCGATCTATAGAATAATCATTTCTTATAGGAGGGTCTTGTATATGAATCGAAACAAAGGGACGTTCCGCGCGCTGCTCGCTCCGACGATGGCGCTCGCGCTCCTGCTGACGGCCTGCTCGAGCGGCGCCGGCGGCGGAGCGGAGACGAAGGACGGGGGCGGGGCGCCGCAACCGCAGACGCCTGCCGCGCAAGAGACGGATGGAGACGCCGCGGATGCGCCGGCGAAGCTGGACCCGTACGAAGTCGTCATTACGTATTTCGGCACGCCGCAGGAGGACGACGCCTTGGTGGAGGCGGAGCTGAGCAAATTTTTCAAAGAAAAAATCAATGCGACCGTCAAGCTGCAGCCGATCGCCTCGAGCGACTACCGGCAACGGACGGAGCTCGCCATGAATACGGGCGAGAAGATGGACCTCGTGTTCTCTGCGTCCTGGCTCGGTTTCTTCAGCAACATTACGAAAGGCGCGTACCTGGAGCTCGACGAGCTGCTCGAGGAGCACGGACAAGGCATCAAGGAGCGGCTGAACCCGCTGTATCTCGAGGCGCCGCGCATGAACGGCAAACTGTACGCGATTCCGACGAACAAGGAAATTACGCAAGGCAAAGCGTTCACGTACCGTAAGGACATCGTCGAGAAATATAACATTCCGATCGAGTCGATCAACAAGATGGCGGATTTGGAGCCGTGGTACGAGCAGCTGAAGGCGAGCGAGCCCGAGATGATTCAGCAGTATACGACTGCGGGCAAAATTCCGTTCATGATGTACGAGACGAACTCTACGTTCCGCCCGGTCGGTCCGTCCCCGGCTTCCGTGCCGATGTTCTTCGTGGACGGCGCCTCGACGGAGATGAAGGTAAAGACCTTGATCGATCCGGAGATCGACGCGATCAACAAGAGCGAATACGAGTTGTATCGGAAGTACTATGAGAAAGGGTACATCAACGCCGACTCGGCGACGGCGACGACGAGCGTCGGAGACATCCGGAAGCAGGGAAAGATCTGGGTACAGACGACCGTCTGGAAGCCGGGCTCGGACATCGAGATGTCGATCGGCGATCAGAACAAATACGAATACATCTCGCACGTCGTCGAGGAGCCGATCGTGACGACCGATCTCGCGACGGGCTCGTTGTTCGCGATCTCCCGGACGTCGAAGGATCCGGCGCGCGCCATGATGGTGCTCAACTACCTGCACACCGATCCGTATGCCGTCAACTTAATCGTGCACGGCATCGAAGGGAAGCATTACAAGAAGGTCGGCGACAACCGGATCGAGCCGATCGCGGATTCCGGTTACGGCAGCTCCGCGCTGTTCTGGGTCATCGGCAATCAACTGATCAACTATTTGAAACCGGGACAGCCGGACGATCTGTATCAGAACTGGGAAAAGTTCAATGACGAGGCGAAGCGGTTCCCGTTGCTCGGCTTCGTGTTCGACGATACGAACGTGAAGAACGAGATTACGCAGCTGACGTCGGTCGCGCAGGAATACGGCATCTTAAGCTCCGGCGCGGTGGCGAACGTGTCCGGGATGATAGACGAACGGTCCGAGAAGCTGAAGGCGGCGGGCATCGAGAAGGTCGCGGCCGAGCTCCAGAAGCAGATCGACGCATGGCGGGCGGAAAATAAAAAGTGAGACCGGAACGATTGATCTACACGTTCGTCAGCTACGCGGCGCATTACGACGCGACATGGGGGCGAGGCGTCGCGACGGACGGCATCGAGCGGACCGCGGACTTGGCGCATCGACACGGGATTCCCGTGACTTGGATCGTGAACGCCGGCTCCGTCCCCGCGCTCGAGGATCGGATTCGGGAGTGGCATGACGCGTACGGAGACGACGTCATCCTGCAGACGCCGTTCTTCGTCGAAGACGCGGGCATGTCGAAGGAGAAGTGGAAGCGCGCGGTGGAGCGCGACTGGGCCGTCGTCGCGAAGGCGTTCTCATGGGCCAAGACGAAGGTGGCCGGTCGCGGGAAAATATACAACGAGGCGATCGAAGCGCTGGAAGAGCTCGGCTTCGAGGGGATGTGGGGCTATTGCTGGGAACAGGTGTGGTGGGACGGCATTACTCACAAGGGCATTCCATGGGGATCGTGGTACGTGGACGGGCGCCGCTTCAAGGCGCCTCATCCCGGCCGCGGGCAAGTCGTCGCTTTCGAATGGACGGCGCGGGATCTGCATGCGACGATCCACTCCGGCAGTCCGGTCATCTATTCGACCGATCCGGACGACGTCTATCGCGCGGGCCTCTGCACGGGCGAGAACATCGAATATTGGAAGCATGTGTTTCAGGAGTACTTATCGAATACCGAGCATAACGAGCAGGTGTACTTCCTGCAGCAGCAGGAAGGGCACGAGATGGAATATACCGATCGGTTCGCGGTGTTCGACCCCGGTCAAGTGGAAGCGAACGCGGGCATGCTGGATCGGTTCTTCGCCTACATTACGTCCTTCCCGATTACGCTGACGACGGTGCCGAACGCCGTCGCGCTGTACAAAGCGAAGAACGAGACGACTTCGCCGTCGTACATGCTTGTACGGGACTCGGGCGTTCGGCCGGACGTGAACGATTATACGCTGGCGCTCGGCGGAACGGGCGTCGGACCTTGGCCCGACACCTTCCTCTACTACGACCGCGATTGCCAGATGTCGTTCGTCCGCGGCGACATGCGTCCCCGGCTGATGCGAAGCTACGTCGGGCAATGGAACATGGAGAAGGAGTTCGATCAGGACATTCCGCAAGTATTCGTGGCGGACTATCGGAAGACGGAGCGGCGGATCGAGATGAAGATCGAGATCGGCCACTTCCCGCCGATGCCGTTCGGCTTAACGTATTGGGATGCGCTCGAGGGCTTCGACGTCGAGGCTTGCGCGGAAGGCGTCGAGGCGCGCATCATCGGCGGCGAGCTCGTCTTCCTGCGGTTCGACCTGACGGGGGAGCCGAGAACGATCCGGCTGTCGCTCGCGCGGAAGGAAGCGGCCCGATGACGCCCGTCGCGCTGCAAGCCGTCGACCGCCGGCGGTATTGGTAAACGCATTGACCGAGAGGCCCTTGCATGGGAGTCGATGGAATTCGGCATCCTATGGTCAAGGAGTGAGATCGCATGCGCGAAGTGACGAAAGTATTTTGGATCGCCCTTGCGGTATGTGTCGTCTTTGTAGGCTGGGGAGTCCTCTTCCCCGAGAGGCTGGCGGAAGTGATGAGCGATTTGCAGTCGTTCTTCCTGGAGTCGTTCGGCTGGTTTTACCAGCTGTGCGCCACGTTCTTTTTGATCTTCGCGGTGTTCCTCGTCTGCAGCAAGTACGGGAAGATCAAGCTGGGTCAAGCGGAGGACAAGCCGGATTTCAACAGATTGACGTGGTTCGCGATGCTGTTCAGCGCGGGCATGGGCATCGGGCTGCTCTTCTTCGGGGTGTCCGAGCCGATCTCCCACTTCGCGGATCCGCCGCTCGGCGAAGGGAAGACCGACGAGGCGGCGAAGATCGCGATGCGGTATACGTTCCTGCATTGGGGGCTGCATGCTTGGGCGATCTATGCCACAATTGCATTGGCGCTCGCGTATTTCAAGTTTCGGAAAGGGTATCCCGGGCTCATGAGCGCGGCGCTGTATCCGTTGTTCGGCGACAAGACCAAGGGGATCGCGGGAACGGCCGTCGACACGGTCGCCGTCTTCGCGACGATCTTCGGCGTAGCCGCTTCGCTGGGGTTGGGCGCCGCGCAAATTAACGGGGGGCTCAGCTATTCGACGGGAATTCCGAACACGTTCGGCATTCAACTGGCGATCATCGCCGTCGTCACGGTGCTGTTTATTTTGTCCGCTTCGACGGGACTGAAGCGGGGCATCGCGTTCTTAAGCAACGTGAATATGGCGCTCGCGGCGATTCTGTTCTTCGGCGTGCTCCTTGTCGGTCCGACCGTCTTCCTGCTGAACTTGTACATTACGACGCTTGGCGAATATATACAAAATTTGCCCAGCATGGGGCTGCGTCTCGCGCCGTTCCATCCGGAGCGCGCCGCATGGGTGCAAAACTGGACGATCTTCTATTGGGCGTGGTGGATCGCTTGGGCGCCGTTCGTGGGCACGTTCATCGCCCGCGTCTCGAAGGGAAGGACCGTGAGGGAATTCCTCGTGGCGGTGACGCTCGTCCCCACGCTCGTGTGCACGTTCTGGTTCGCCGTCTACGGCGGAACCGCGATCGACCTGGAGTACCGGCTCGGCATCCCGATCTCGGGGCAGTCGCTCGAGACCGCGATCTTCTCGGTGTACGAGCACTTGCCCCTGCAAGGGGGGCTCATCGCCGTTACGCTGCTGCTGATCGCGACGTTCTTCATTACGTCCGCCGATTCCGCGACGTTCGTGCTCGGCATGCAGACGACCGGGGGAAGCCTGAATCCGCCCACGAGCGTGAAGACGATCTGGGGCCTTATCTTGTCCGCTTCCGCGATCGTGCTCATGATGTCGGGGGGCCTCGAGGCGATGCAGACCGCGATCATCGTCGCGGCGTTCCCGCTCGCTTTCGTATTGATCCTAATGGCGATCTCGATGCTCCGGGCGTTCGGCGGCGAGCTGCGCTCCGGTACCGGGCGGACCGGGGGAACGAAGGCCGAGGAGGGCGGCTTCCGGTTCCCGTTCGGCGGGCGGAAAGAAAAAGCCAGATAATTAATAAAAAAAGCGATCGCATGCGTCCGGGGCCCCGGACGTGCGGTCGCTTGATTGCGTTATTCCTCTTTCGGCACGAGCTCGAAGATGTCTCCGGATTCGAAGGCGTCGATCAATCGGTCCAACCATAAATAATATTTCCGCGCCTCGTTCAGCTTCGTTTCGTCCTGATCCAACACGACGGAGAGCGCGTCGTCCTGCGCCTCCTGCGCGTCGCGACGGAGCCTCCGCACCTCGTTCAGCGCCTTGTTGATCGCCGAGAGGTTCATCTCGATCGACTTGCGCCATTCCACCGAGAAATAATCGATGAACGTCTGGTGCCAATCGTTCTCCACGACGTACAGGTCCTTCCGCGATCCCTTGCCCAATACCTTGTGAACCATCTTCAGATCGATCAAGGTGCGCATGCCCGTGCTCATGCTCGTCTTGCTCATGCCCATGACGTCGCCCATCTCGTCGAGGGTTACGGGTTCGTTATGAAAATACATATGGCCGTACATATGCCCGATGGACAAGGTGATGCCGTATAAGTCCATATTGCTGCCGATCGTCTCGATGACGCGCTGGCGGATCGAGCGGATCTTCTCGAACTGTTCTTCTGACAGGCCGTTCGGCGTTTTCATGCAGTGCGTTCCCTCCTTCCCGGGAGTCGTCGGCTGAGAGCTAAGACATGTAATCCTCATTGTAGAAAACCAAGCCTGCTATGTAAAGAGACGGGCATGGACACAATTGGGAGTATATAAGAGTATTCTGTACGTATTGTACGTAAAGTTTAAACTGTACGTACGACACGAGCTGTTTTCCCTTTTGACCCATTCGTCCCCCTCCGATTAGACTAAAGCCCAGGGCAAGAACGTGCGAGAAAACGAAAAGAGAGGGGGAGCCGAATGCCGATAATTGAAGTGAAGCAGGTGACCAAGATTTTCGGGAACGATCCGAAACGGGCCCTTCCGCTGCTGAGGCAAGGGTGGTCGAAGGAGAAGATTCTCGCCGAGACGGAGCTGACCGTAGGCGTCAACCGCGTGGATTTCTCCATCGAGCCCGGCGAAATCTTCGTCATCATGGGGTTGTCGGGCAGCGGGAAGTCGACGCTCGTCCGGCTGCTCAACCGCCTGATCGAGCCGACGGACGGACAAGTGCTGATTAACGGCAAAGACATCGTGAAGGCGGACGCGGAGCAGCTGCGCGACATTCGCCGGAAGCAGATCAGCATGGTGTTTCAGAAATTCGCCTTATTTCCTCATAGAACCGTGTTGGAAAATGTGGAATACGGACTGGAGGTCCAAGGAGAACCGAAGAAGCAGCGCCGCGAGAAGGCGATGCAAGCGCTCGAGCTCGTAGGACTGAGCGGATGGGAGAACAAGAAGCCCGACGAGCTGAGCGGCGGCATGCAGCAGCGCGTCGGACTCGCTCGGGGGCTCGCCAACGATCCGGACGTGCTGCTCATGGACGAGGCGTTCAGCGCGCTCGATCCGCTCATCCGCAAGGATATGCAAGACGAGCTGCTGCAGCTCCAATCGAAGATGAAGAAGACGATCGTCTTCATTACGCACGACCTGGACGAGGCGCTGCGCATCGGCGACCGGATCGCCCTGATGAAGGACGGCGCGGTCGTGCAGATCGGCACGCCGGAGCAAATTCTCACGAATCCGGCGAACGATTACGTCGAACGCTTCGTCGAGGACGTCGACTTATCCAAGGTGTTGACGGCGGCGCACGTCATGCGGCGGCCGGAGACGGTGTCGCCCGACCGCGGGCCGCGGACAGCTCTGCAGTTAATGAAAGAACGCGGCGTCTCCAGTCTGTACGTCGTCAATAACGAACGCAAGCTGCTCGGGGTCGTGACGGCGGACGACGCCTCCGCCGCGGTGAAGGACGGGAAGACGCTGCAGGACATTCTGATTACGGATGTGCCCGAGGTGCGTCCCGATACGGTGCTTAACGACTTGTTCCAAATCATGAGCGACACCCGCGTGCCGGTCGCGGTCGTCGACGAGCATGACAAGCTGCGCGGCATCATTATCCGAGGTTCCGTCCTCGGCGCGCTCGCCGGCAATCAAAACGTGGGAGGAGGTTGAGGCGTAACGCATGGGAATTCCTAGAATACCGCTTGGCGGGTGGATCGAGTCGTTGGAGTCGTGGCTCGAAGATCATCTCCAGCCCTTATTCGATGTCATTCGTACGATCATCGGCTCCGTCGTCGACGGGTTCGAGCTGCTGTTCCTAACGATCCCCGCGCCGATTACGATCTTGTTGCTTACGGGAATCGCCTACGTCTTGGGCCGCTGGCGGCTCGCGGCGTTCACGGCGATAGGGTTTCTGCTCATCTGGAACCTAGGGCTATGGGACCCGACGATGCAGACGCTGGCGCTGGTGCTTACTTCGGCGGCCGTCTCTATCGTGCTCGGCGTGCCGCTCGGCATCTGGTGCGCGCAGCGCAATACGGTTCGCAACGTCGTCACGCCGATCCTGGACTTCATGCAGACGATGCCTGCGTTCGTATACCTGATTCCGGCGGTGTCCTTCTTCTCGCTCGGCGTCGTGCCGGGCGTTATCGCTTCCGTCATCTTCGCGATCCCGCCGACGATTCGCCTGACGAATCTCGGCATCCGGCAGGTGCCGAAAGATCTGGTGGAAGCGGCGGAGGCGTTCGGATCGACCCCGACGCAGAAGCTGCTCAAGCTGCAGCTGCCGCTCGCGGTGCCCTCGATCATGGCAGGCGTGAATCAGACGATTATGCTGTCGCTGTCCATGGTCGTCATCGCTTCGATGATCGGGGCGCAGGGCGTCGGGTCGAAGGTGTATCAGGCGATTACGCAGGTCAAGACCGGGGTCGGCTTCGAAGCGGGGCTCGCGGTCGTCATTCTGGCGATCGTGCTGGACCGATTCACACATCATCTCGTACACAGGAAAGGGAGAGGATCGAATGTTTAAGAATGCGATGGGGAAGAGTATCGCGCTGTTGCTGGGCGCTTCGGTGATCGCGGCCGGCTGTTCGACGGGAGGCGCGGCGAAGAAGGAGCTGACGCTCGCTTACGTCGCATGGGATTCGGAGATCGCGAGCACGCACGTCATCGAGTACGTCCTCGAGAAGGAGCTCGGATACGAGGTGGAGATGCTGCAGGTCGACGCGGGGCCGATGTGGGCCGGCGTATCGGACGGCAGCGCGGACGCGATGGTCGCCGCATGGCTCCCTTCGACGCATGAAAGCTATTATAAGGAAAACGAAGGCAAGTTCGTCGACCTCGGCCCGAACCTGGACGGCACCAAAGTCGGTTTGGTCGTCCCCGCCTATATGGACATCTCCTCGATCGAGGATTTGAAAAAACCGGAGATCGCCGAGGCGGTCGAGAAGACGATCGTCGGCATCGAGCCGGGCGCCGGCATTATGATGGCGACGGCGGAAGCGATTCCCGCGTACGGTCTTGAAGGCTGGACGCTGCTCGAGAGCTCGTCCGCGGCGATGGCGACGGAGCTGCAATCGGCCTACGACGACCAGAAGCCGATCATCGTAACGGGCTGGACGCCTCATTGGAAATTCGGCAAGATGGACCTGAAATACTTGGAGGATCCGCAGAACGTCTACGGCGGAGACGAGCAAATCCATACGATCGCGCGCAAGGACCTCGACAAGGATCATCCGGAAGCATATGCGGCGCTCGACAAGTTCTCGTGGACGCCGGACGAGATGGCGGAGGTCATGGTCGCCATCCAAGGAGGCGCATCGCCGGAGGATGCCGCGAAGGCGTGGGTGGACGCGAACGCGGACAAAGTGAAAGCGTGGATCGAATAAGTCGATACGATGGCTCGATAGCGGCCGGTTCCGGGGAGAGATCCTCGGGACCGGCCGTTCCCCGTTGCCCCGCCTTGTAATTCGTAGGTTAATAGGGTATAAATGGATATGCTTGTAAAATGATAGCGATAGTAGGTGTCTTCGTGGAACAATTGCCATGCCAGGGGTGCAAGGGTTTATGCTGCGGCCCGGTTCCGATCACGAGGGAAGAGAGAAAGCGAATTCATAAGAAAATCAAGTCGATGCCGCCGAAGGAGCGCGCCGCGCTGCAGAAGCAGGAGCGATTCTACGGCACCTGCATCTTCTACGATCTCGACCGGGATCGATGCGGCATCCATTCGGCGAGGCCGGCCGTATGCAAGGCGTTCGGCCATTATAGCAATATGGTATGTTTCCGAAAGCCCGAGGCGGCCGGGCAAGGCGTATGGCTGCGGCATCCGTCGGATTACGAGGGCGTATTGAGCGAAGACTTCACCTGGAAGGATTTCGCGTGAGGGAGCGTTGGAGTTGGACCATTAGGACTCGTCGTCGGACGGGTTTTTTTTTATTCGAAAATACAGTGATCGCACCAATATACAGTTTCCCGGAGATCCTGTCTAAGGGACAATAGGTTTGGTTTCCACGGCGGCGAAAGGAAGAGATAAATATGAAACGATATTTATTCCGAGCGGCGATCCTGGATGCCGGAGCGATGGAGCGGTTCCCGGATACGTTCGCGGCTTCGCGGGAGGAGCTCGAGACGTCGCTCCGGAAGGCCGGGGCATGGACGTTCTCCTAGTTCCGGTGGGATCGCCATCTGTTCGCGTATCTCGAGACGGATGCGGCGACGTTCCGGCTGGAGTTTCCGGCGGAGCTTCGACCGCTGCTCGCGGCATGGCGGGGCGAGGAGAAGCCGCTGTACGCCGTGCCGATGGTCGACATCTTGAAAACTTTAGGCATCCGCGTCGATCCGCTTTGATCGAGGGTATCGGATGTGCTATGCTCGTACGAATCACAATGCCGGGAGCGAATCGGGGAATGTTCTTTCTTAGAATGTATAAGTCAAGGAAATACTTTCAACGCATCGTTCTATCGATTCTGATCGGTACGGTGCTGATTATGCTCTTATACTCGACCGTTTTGTTTTACAACTCCGAGAAATCCGTCTTGGAGATGCAGTTCGAAGCGAACGAGCAGGTGCTTGCCCAGGTCGAATACAACGTCGATTACATGGATCAGATGGTTCGCACGCTGCTGCTGTCCCTGCGATCCAACTCGGAGGTCAATACGCTTCTATACAATCAGCAATTCTCGCCGTTCGACGTGTCCGATCGGTTGACGGCCATGCGAAGCATGGTCGCCGCTTCCAACTTCGCCCATTCCGTCATGGCTTACAACGGCTATAACGACGTCTTTTACTCGTCCATCTATTACCCGCTGGACGAACGGCTGGCGCCGGAAAATAAGCTGTTCGGCGTGCTCGAACAGAAGATGGACGAGCTGCGCGGGCCGGAGATCGCGGACTGGGTGCCGACCGAGACCGACGGGGCCGGGAAGGTCGAGCTCTTCTCCTTCTTCATGTACGAGCTGGGCGATCCGAACGCCGCGAGACCGAGCGCGTTCATCGTGAACGTCAAGTCGAATTGGCTGTTCGACAACATCAAGAATATCAATAACGCGGATCGTTCCGACAGCACGGTGCTGGTGATGGACGAATCGGGCCGCGTACTGAACCGAGCCGAAGCGTCCTTCGCCGGAGCGGGCGAGCTGCACGCGGTCCTCGCCGAACGCGGCGGCGAGGCGAGAGGCTATTTCGTATACGACGGGGACCAAGGACGCCGCATCGTGAGTTACCCGTCGGGCTGAGGGGGGCGGAGGTTCGGCTGGTCGGCGCCGCGAAGTAACGGATGGGGTTGGCGGCGGGCTCCGGGGCACCGCCGCCTTTTCCATGCTCTATGAAGTTTTCCCTTCGCATCGTAGATATTTATCTATGTTAGACA
The DNA here is from genome assembly GCA_031181325.1 of Paenibacillus sp. GTDB lineage: Bacteria > Bacillota > Bacilli > Paenibacillales > YIM-B00363 > Paenibacillus_AE. Next base: position 26,804 of record JAPSKX010000006.1, on the reverse strand, counting down.
TTTATCTAAGATAGACGGCGGAGAGCTGCAACATCCTGAGGCCGCATCGCCTCAATTTCACCGAATTTACATGTTTCGCACGAATGTACAGTAGGCAGACCCGGCGGCAGCGAATTATGATGCTTACTGAAGCCCGGAGACAGAGGCGCAAATCCAGCGCTCGAACCTTGCGGCGCTGGCGAGGGGGGAACAACTATGATGACTTATTGGCGGAATCGCTCCTCCTGACGACGGAAGACTTCGCGGAGGACGAAAAGAAGGCGATTCGATATCGGCGGCCGGCGACGGCGAGGCGATCGTGACCGGCGGCGTGCGGCTGCGAGGCTTCCGGCCTCATGGGGGCGGGTTCCTGAGGCTCGATCTGGCCGAGGCCGGTTATGCGGGGCTGCGCTTCGCCCAGCTGCTCTACCGCGGGGAGAAGCAGCGTCTCGCGCGATATCCGAGCTATGATCCGGCGAATCCGTACGGCGGCGGCTGGCGCAACGTCGTCCGGCGTCGAGGTATACGGCAACATCACGTACCGGACCCCCGGAGGCGGGTTGTACCTGCATGCAGGGAAGGAAAACAAGGTCGAAAACAATCTGTTCCTCGATACGAGCAAGGAAATCGCCAAGTTCCGGCGATGGCGCGAGGAGAAAGAGTACGAGACCCTGCGGACGCGGGGCGTCGGGCTGCGGCATAACGAAATCCGGCGTAATGTAATCGCCTCCGGCGTCGGCGCGAACAATGTGCTGTACCGGTTCGACACGTCGCTCGACAAGGACGGGCGGCTGTTGTCTTTCGAGGCGTGGCTCTCTCTCGGCTACGAGCGCGGCAGCGTCGAAGCGGACCGCCGCTTCGCCTTGGAAGGGGAGCATCCTTACGCGCTGCGACCCGACAGTCCGGCGTTCGCGATGGGCTTCGAGCCGCTCCCGTTCGAGCGAATGGGCCCGCGCCGCGATATCGAAGAAGTCGAGGGCGTTCGGGAGCATCCCGTAAGATAACTACACGACCACGGAGGATTCTGTATGGAATATACGACATTCGGCAGGACGGGCTTGAAGGTTTCGAAAATGGGACTCGGCGGCGCCCCCCTGGCCGGCGACTTCGGCAAAACCGACGAGAAGGAGGTGCAGCGCCTTATTCACGAGTCGATCGAGGAAGGCATTACGTTCATCGACACGGCCCCGCTGTACGGGCGAGGGGATTCCGAGCGGCGGATCGGGAAGGCGCTCGCCGGCGGCCGGCGGGAACGCGTCGCGCTCGCGACGAAGGCCGCCCGCTCCGACCTGAGGTACGACTACGACACCGTCATTCGTTCCGTAGAGGAAAGCTTGCAGCGGCTGCAAACCGACCATGTCGACCTGCTGCAGCTGCATGACGTCGAGACGCAGCCGTACGAGCTTATTATCGAAGAAGCGATCCCGGCGCTGCATAAGCTGCGGGACGACGGGAAGATCCGATTTCTCGGCGTAAGTACGCGGCAGCTGCCGCTGCTCATGCGGTATATGCGGACCGGCGCGTTCGACGCGATTCAATTTTACGCCCGATACATGCTGCTCGATTATTCCGCGAAGGATGAGGTACTGCCGCTCGCGCGGGAGCTGGATCTCGGCGTCATCAACGGCAGCGTGCTCGGCATGGGGCTGCTGGCGGAGACGCCGGCCGGCTTCCTGGACGCGGAGACGATCCGGCGGGCTGCCGAAGGCATGGAGAAGCTTAGGTTCCTGCGAACGAAGGAGGAGCCCGGCGGCCTCATCGAGCCGGCGATGCGCTTCAGCCTCTCGAACCCGGACATCCATGTGACGCTCAGCGGCCTCGCGACGGTCGAAGCGCTCAAGATGAACGTTGGCTTCTGCGACGGCCGGGGCCTCGGCGAAGAGGCGCAGCGCCGGATATACGAGCTGATGCAGGATTATGTCGTTTTCAAATAAGGGGGGGGGGGGCGCATATGTCGTTGAATCGACTTCATACGAGACAACTGCTGGAGCTATCCTTCGAGACTGTCGCGGCGGCGGAGAAGCCGTATGTCGAAACGAGCATGGAGGTCTCGTTCGCGTCGCCCGACGGCGATGCGCTGCGAGTGCCGGGCTTCCGGGACGGCGGGCGCCTTTGGAAGGTTCGGTTCGCGCCGGAGCGGGAAGGGCGCTGGAGCTGGCGCTCCGTCTCCGATGATCCGGGGCTGAACGGGCGGGAAGGCGAGTTCGAGGTGACGCCGTACGAAGGAGATGTACCGTTTTACCGCCGCGGGCGGCTGACCGTGCATCCGTCCGGACGCGGCTTCGCGCATACGGACGGCACGCCGTTCTTCTGGCTCGGCGATACGGCGTGGGCCGTTCCGGCGCATGCGGAGCCCGGCGAGTGGGAGGAGTACCTCGCGGTGCGCGCGCCGCAAGGCTTCAATATCGCGCAGATTACGACGCTGCCGCAGTGGGACGCGTCGGGCGCGCCGCTCCGGCATCCGTTCGCGCGTCGGACGGACGAGCGCGGCGAGACGGTGTACGACGTCGATCGGCCGGATCCGGATTATTTCCGCTTCCTGGACGACGTTGTGTCGCGCACGGTCGAAGCCGGCCTCGTGCCGGCGATCGTCGCGATCTGGTTTAACTACGTGCCGCGGACGAATCTCAACTGGGGCTTCGAGATGCCGCGGCCGGCGGCGTTCAGTCCGGAGCAGGCGCGCCGCTACGCGACTTTCCTTGCCGCGCGGTACGCGGCCTTCGGCCCCGTCTGGCTCGTGAGCGGCGACACCGACTTCGCGAAGCCCGAGCCGCATCTCGTCTACGACGCGGCGGCGCGGGCGATCGAAGCGGCTTCGCCTTATCCGGCGGTGAAGACGGTGCATATGGTCGGCGGCATGGCGACGCCGGAGGAGATCAACGCGAAGCCGTGGCTGGATTTCCATATGGTGCAATCCGGCCACTCGTTCAAGAGCGCGGCGACCGCGAAGCGGCTGGCGCTGAAGGACCGCGCGCTGCGCCCGATCCGTCCGGTGCTGAACGGCGAGCCGTGTTACGAATCCATCGCCAAGAACGACGAGGGACGGAAGATCGCGGATCGCGAGTTCGTCCGAAGCGCCGAATGGGCGAGCGTGCTCGGGGGCGGCAACGCCGGCATCACGTACGGCTTGCACGGCATCTGGCCGTGGCACCGGCCCGGTACCGTCTACGGCACGCCGATGTACGGCGATCCGATCCCGTGGCGCGAGGGGCTGCGCCTCGAGAGCGGGAACGACGCCGCTCGGCTGAAGGCGTGGATGGAGCGGCTCGAGTGGTGGGAGCTCGAGCCGACGACGGACGTCGGCTTCGAGCCCGAGCCGGCGGTCTCGGCGGCGTCCGCCGCGGCGGACGGACGGCTCGTCGCGGCTTATGTGTCCGAGCCGTGCGCGCTGTCTGTCGAGGCGCGGAGCGAGGCGGCGCAGGGGATCTGGTTCGATCCCGGCGACGGTCGGACGTCGCCCGCCGAGCTGCGCGCGGACGGAACGGGCCGCCTGACGGTCCTGCCGCCTCCATGGAACGGGGACGCTGCAATCGTCATCGAGTGGAAGGAGGATGCCGTGTAACGTCCGTGAATCGCCGATCCCCTTGGCGCGGCGATCCATCTGCAGCCCGCCTACGCCGAGGGCAGCGTTACTTCGACGGTGGTGCCCTCGCCAAGCTTGCTGCTGAATCGGATATCGCCGCCGTGCTGCTCGACGATTCGTTTCGTGACCATGAGCCCGAGTCCCGTTCCCGATTCCTTCGTCGTATAGAACGGTTCTCCCAGCTTCTGCAGCACCTCTTCCGGTATGCCGCCGCCTTGGTCGGCGAACCGCACGATGCATTCCCCCGTCTTCGAGGCGCTCATATGAATTCTCATGAGGCCGCCGTCCGGCATCGCCTCGATCGCGTTCTTCAAAAAATTGATGAACACTTGCTTCAGCTGATTTTCGTCGCATAACACGAACAGATCGACCGGGCCGTAATCGACCTGGAGCAGCACGTTGTTCATATTCGCCTGCGCGTCCATGAAGGAGACGACCTGCTGCATCAGAAACCGGATATCCTTCTTCGCGAACTTCACCGCTTGCGGCTTCGCGATCATCAAGAGCTCGTTCGTGATCATCTCGATGCGATTCATCTCCGAGAAGATCACGTCGAAGAAGCGGGATTTATCCGTCGCGTCGCGCATGAGCAGCTGAAGGAACCCCTTGATCGCCGTCAGCGGGTTGCGGATTTCGTGCGCGATGGCCGCGGCGAATTGCCCTGCGACCGCGAGCTTCTCCGAATGTACGATTAACTCCTGCGTCCGCTTGCGTTCCGTCGAATTTCGGATCAGAAGACAACACATCTCCTGTTTCTTATACAAGGCAGGGATGCATACGATCTCCACATCGATGACGTCTCCGTCCAGACGGACGAACTTCTCTTCCATCGCGTCCAGCGTTTCCCGCGCGATTTCCACCCTGCTGATTCGCAGCGCGATGCGGTCATGAAATTCGGGATGGACGATCTCGTAGACGCTGCGTCGGAGCAGCTCCTCCTTGGAGTCGGCCCCGAGCAGCTTGACGGCGGCATCGTTGGCATACAGCCATTGCCCGCCTCTCGCCAGCACGATCGCTTCCGGGAACTCGTCGACCAGACTGCGGTAATTGTCTTCGCTCCGCTGCAAGTCTTCCTCGATTCGTTCGTGCCGGGAGCGAAGGCGATCGTTCTCTTCGAGATATCGCTTCTGCGCGGTGATGTCTCGGAGTACGCTGATCGTCTCCCGCACGACGCCGGACTCGTCGAGCAGCACGTTGCTGCTCGCTTCGAGCCATGCGTACGCGCCGTCTTTCCTGCGGGCGCGGAAGACGAGCAGACGCTCGTTCGGACCGGGCGGCGGAGCCGCAGCATCGCTCCGCAGCTCCGCCGCGTCCTCGGGATGCAGGTAGTCGTGCGCGTACGTTCCGAGGAGCTCTTCGGGGGCGTATCCCAAGATGCGCTCGCAGGAAGGGGACACATAGAGGCAGACGTTATCCCGGTCGAGACGCGCGATAATGTCCGCGGAATGCTCCGTCAGCAGTCGGTACAGCCGCTCGTTCTCGGCCAGCCGCCGCTCCAGCAACTTCCCTTCCGTAATGTCCTGAATTTGCGCGACGAAGAAGAGCGGTTCCCCTTCATCTCCACGGACGAGGGAGACGTTGAGCATCGCCCAGACGATTTCGCCGTCGCGACGCACGTAGCGCTTCTCGATGCGATAGGAGGAAGACCGCCCGTCCAGAAGATGCCGGACGTTCTCCTCGTCCGACGCCAGGTCGTCGGCGTATGTAATTTCTTGAAACGTGACCGTCAGCAGCTCCCGTTCGGAGTAGCCTAGAAGCTTGCATAACGCAAGATTCACCTGCATCCAGCGGCCGTCGAGTCCGACGAGCGCCTTGCCGATCGGCGCATGCGCGAAGGCGTGTTCGAGCAGCGCGGCATCTTTCCGATTGAGCGACATGTCGACCAACCTCTCGCGAAAATGAAAAAGCCAAATAGATGCAGCCTCCGCAGGCGCGATCTATTTGGCTTATGTCCAGCTACATTTCTGGATCATTCAACCGAACATAATTTATTTCGATAAAATTCACTATACCGGGTTATGTACGAGGTTTCAAGACTACAAGCCGTCGAAAGCCAAAATTTGCATGGTTTCCCGTCGGACAAGATCGGACCGAATGCGCTGACGACGGCCGGACTCGCGACGAACGCGCTGGGCTTCGCGCTGCTCAGCGCCCTAGGGACGGGCGAGAGCGCCGCGGCGGTCGGGCTGCATCTCGCCTTGTTCGGCCTCGGCGGCGGCCTGTTCCAGTCGTCGAACAACTCCAGCGTCATGGGGGCCGTACCGAAGTCGCAGCTCGGAACGGCAGGCGGCCTGAACGCGCTCGTCCGCAATATCGGCATGACGCTCGGCGTCGCGATCTCGGTCTCGATCTACTCTACGGTGCTGAGCCATACCGGCGGCGGCGCGGACCTGGATCCGGCCGCCGCGCTTACGGCGCTGCGCGCGGTGTATTGGACCGCGGCGGGGGTTGCTTGTGCGCGCTGCTCGCGTCGTCGCGCCGGCTGTTTCCGGGGCGCGAGCGTCGCGCGGAGTAGCGGGAACGGGCAAGCCCGGCGCGAGACGCCGGGCTTGCCCGTTCCAATATTATTTGGTTGAAATCTTGTACGCGGTCAATACGCACGGCACGCCGCGCCCGAGGGCGCCCGGCCTCCGCATCTTCTCCATATACGCGATGCCGCGAGCGCATTGGCTCTTGCATGCGGCACACGTATCGGACGTCACGATGCGCGTATACCATTGCAGCGTATTGTGGTACGGGATCGCGCGCCGCTTGGACGCTCCCGATTTTCCCGCCATGCCGACCCACTCCTTCCTTCCGTCGAACGGTCGAGGTTACTGCTAACCTATGAAGATGAAGCGCGATCGGCTATGGGCTATAATGGAGAGACAAGACGGAAAGGAAGTCGGTCCCATGGTTGACATCAGCGCGTACAGCGCGGAGCAAATTAAAGACCCGTTCGGCATCTTGCCCGGCGCGCGGTACGAGTTCTATCTGGACCTCGAGGTGGAGGAGGACGACGAGCTGTTTTCGGAGCAGGGGTTGGCCGTGAGAGTCGTCTACAGCGTCGAGGAGGAGCGCTCGGGCATCGTGAAATACGAGCTCTTGGAGCGGTCGACGGAGAAATACTTGGATTACGAGCTGGAGGCGGAGGAGCTGGAGGCGATCGCGGCGTTCTGCCGGGAGCATCTGCCGTGAAATACGTTTGGATTTACTTGGCGCTCGTGAACGTCATCGGTTTCTTCCTGATGAAGCACGATAAGGAGCAGTCCCGCCGAAGCCGGTGGCGCGTCTCGGAGCGACGCTTCTTCGCGTACGCCGCGCTCGGCGGCGCGCTGGGCGTGTGGGCCGGCATGCTGGCGTTCCGGCATAAGACGAAGCATATGAGCTTCGTCCTCGGGGTGCCGGCGCTGGCGGTCGTCAATGCCGCGTGCTTGTATTTGATCTTGACGAAGGCGGCTTCGGCGATGTGACATGCGCTCGAAGCTACGACTCCGGAGGGGATCCGGGCTGCGGTTCGCGCTGCCGCTTCCGCCAGGCGGAAGGGCTCAGCCCGAGCTTCTGCTTGAATAAGCGGCTGAAGTAGTGGAGGTTGGCGAAGCCGGTCGCGCTCGCGATTTCTTGAATCGGCATGTCGGTCGTGTCGAGATAGCTGATCGCGGCCTTCAATCGCAGCTCCTGCAAATATTGAATCGGCGTGGCGCCGAACGTCCGCTTGAACAGCCGAATGACGTAGGAAGGCGTCAGATGACAGAGGGCCGCCAGCTCCTCGATCGCGATCGGATTCGCGTACGAGCGCTCCATGTGCCGCAGGGCGGCATACAGCTTGCTGTCGCTCGCGAGAGTCGGCTCGTCGCCGGGAGCGGGAGCGCCCGCGCCGCCGGAGACGATCTGCTGTACCAGAAGGAGCAGCCTCCGAATGTCCAGCTCGAGCAGCCGATGCGCCGCAGCGGCGCGCAGGTCGCCGCTCTCGTACGCCTCCACGACGGACGAGACGGCATCGATGCCGACGGACAGCGTTCTAGGCCAGTGGCGGCTGTCGTCGCGCGTCTGGCGCTGGTTCCAATTCAGCACGATATCGTACTCGAGGAAGGCGTCCGTCTGCAGGTCGACTTCCAGGTACCACCCCGCAAGCTCCGGCGTTCGCGGCGTTACCCAATGCGGCGTATCGGCCGGAATGAGCGCCAGACACGGCGCCGCGAGCTTGTAGCTTCGATCCATCCACTCCAACGCGGCTTCCCCTGCGGCGATATACAAGAGTTCATGATACGGATGAACGCCTCCCGCGCCGGAAGGCTTCATCTTTAACGTGCCGTATTCCCGGATTCGCATAGCCGACCCCTCCCCGACCGCGAGCGCGAGTTCATTATTGTGCAAATGCCTTCGACCCGCCCCCATTGTACCAAGGAAGAACGGTGCGCTCAATCGGCGCAGGTTTGCGATTTCCACTAAAGACGAGCCGAACTTCGGATGGTATGCTTCATCATAATCAAGGGGAGTCCCGGCTTTCCGGGGAAAAAGGGGGAATCCGCCATGACGAGAGGCGAAGTCGTTACGGCGACATATTGGATCGAGACGCCGCACGAGCTGCGCCGCGCGGCCGAGGTGATGGCCGGCGAGCAGTCGACCGGCACGTTCGTGCCGGTTCCCGGCGAGACGCCGGAGGTGAAGGCGCGCAGCGGCGCGGCCATCGTCCGCATCGAGGAGCTGGAGCCTTCGAGGACGCCGAGCCTGCCGGGGGCGCAGCCGCCGAAGAACGGCGACGGCCTGTATCGTCGGGGCATCGTGGAGCTCGAATTTCCGCTGCATAACTTCGGGCCGTCGATCCCGAATCTGATGGCGACGGTCGCGGGCAATCTGTACGAGCTGCGGGAGTTTAGCGGCCTCCGGCTGCTCGACGTGGAGCTGCCGTCCTCGTTCGCGTCGCGGTATCCGGGGCCGAAGTTCGGCGTCGAGGGGACGCGCCGGCTCGCCGGCGTGTACGGGCGGCCGATCATCGGCACGATCGTGAAGCCGAGCATCGGCTTGACCGTGGAGGAGCTGCGGCTCGTCGTGCGCGAGTTGGTCGAAGCGGGCCTCGACTTCATTAAGGACGACGAGCTGAATGCGAACCCGACGTTCGCGCCGCTCGAGGACAAGGTACGCGTCGTCATGGAGGAGATCGAGCGCCATGCGGATCGGACCGGCAAGAAAGCGATGTACGCGTTCAACATCACGGGGGATATCGACGAGCTGCGGCGGAATCACGACACGGTCGTGCGTCACGGCGGCACGTGCGTCATGGTGAGCATCCAGAGCGTCGGTCTCGCGGGCCTCGCATACTTGAATTCGTTCAGCGCGGTGCCGATTCACGGCCATCGCAACCAGTGGGGCATGATGACGCGCTGCCCGGCCCTCGGCATGGAATTCGCGGCGTATCAGAAGCTGTGCCGGCTCGCCGGCGCCGATCATTTGCACGTGAACGCGCTGGACAGCAAGTTCTACGAATCGAACGAATCGGTCATCCGATCGGCGGAAGGCATTCGCGCGCCTCTGTTCGGAGGCTACTCGTGCATGCCGGTGTTGTCGTCCGGACAATCGGCGGCGACGGCGGAGACGACTTACAAGCGCCTAGGTACGTACGATTTGATGAATATCGCCGGCGGCGGCATCATGGCGCATCCGGGGGGACCGGCGAGCGGCGTGCGCAGCATGCGGCTCGCCTGGGAAGCGGCGATCGCGGGGCTGGATCGCGACGCGTTCGCGGCGGAGCATGCGGAGCTGCGGCAGGCGTTGGATGCATTTTCGAAATAAGAAGGGGTGGGGCGCGCGATGACGACTTCGCCCGGACGGCGATGGATCTCCTTCTACGGGGACGATTTCACCGGCTCGACGGATTCGATGGAAGCGCTGATGCTCGGCGGCGTGAAGACGGTGCTCTTCCTTCAGCCGCCGACGCGGGAGCTGCTCGACGAGCGGTTCCCGGACATACAGGGCTTCGGGGTCGCAGGGGTCAGCCGATCGATGACGCCGGCGGAGATGGAGCGGGAGCTGACGCCCGTCTTCGCTTCGCTACGGGACGCCGGCACGCCCGTCGTGCATTATAAGATGTGCTCGACGTTCGATTCCTCGCCGGAGATCGGCAGCATCGGGAAGGCGGCGGAGCTCGGACGGACGGCGTTCGGCGCGGAACGGCCGATCCCGATTCTCGTCGGCGCTCCGGCGCTGAAGCGGTATACCGTGTTCGGCAATCATTACGCGACGGTCGGGGACGAGACGTATCGCCTCGACCGCCATCCGACGATGTCGCGCCATCCCGTTACGCCGATGAACGAGGCGGATTTGCGGCTGCATCTGGCGAAGCAGACGGATATGGCGATCGCGCTGATGGATATTCTCGCGCTCGACGGCGACGAAGCGATCGTGCGGGAGCGGCTTCGCCTTCGCCTCGCGGAGCGCCCCGGCATCGTGCTCTACGACGTGCTCGACGAGGCGCGTCTCGAGCGAGCGGGAGGTCTGATCTGGGAAGGGGCGCTCGCAGGCGGCCGCTTCGTCATCGGCTCCTCCGGCGTGGAGTACGCGCTCACGGCGCATTGGCGCCGCCGGGGGCTGATCGACCGGGACGCTTCGCTGCTCCGGACCGTCGGCCCCGCGAAGCAAATCTTCGCGGTGTCGGGCAGCTGCTCCCCCGTCACCGAGTCGCAGATCCGGTATGCGCTGCGCCGCGGCTTCGTCGGCATTCCGGTGGACGCGGCTCGGTTCGCGGCGCCGGAGGAGGCCGAGGCGTACCGGCGGCAGCTGCTCGAGCGTTCGCTGTCCGTGCTGGCCCAAGGCGGCAGCCCGTTGCTGTACACCGCGATGGGGCCGGAAGGTCTCGCGACGGAGGAGCTGAAGCGGCGCATGGCGGCGGCCGGTCGAACGTCGCTCGATACGGGCCGCATGATCGGCGAGCAGCTCGGGAAGCTGACGCGCGAGGTCGTCGAGCGGACGGGGCTGCAGCGCTTCCTTGCGGCCGGCGGCGACACGTCGGGGTACGTGACCCGCGAGCTGGGGATCTACGCGCTGGGCTGTCTGGCGCCGATCGCTCCGGGCGGACCCATGTGCCTCAGCTATTCCGACGACTCTCGCTTCGACGGCAAGGAGCTTGCGCTCAAGGGCGGTCAGGTCGGGAAGGAAGATTACTTCGTGCGCGTGCTCGAGGGGCGCTGAAGGCGGCTATGGCGCCTGCTTGAGCCTGAAATCCGACGGAAGCGAACGGGGCGAGCGAGGAGTAGGAACCGTGGCGGCCGCTCGGCAAGGGGATCAGGAAACCGAAGGTTCGTACGAGCGCATCGGGCCGCACATCCGGGAGAATAAGGAAACCAAGGTTTCCTTATTCTCTTTGTTTCCATGAACATGAAAGGGCTTAATTGCTGGAAGAGGTTGTTCGTGTACCCGCATGCCGGCCGTCCTGGCGTCCGCCGCGGCCGCAGGCTTCTACCATCTTCACGCTACGCTCAATCGGAATCGTCCCGAAGCAGTTCGGCCAGCATCCGATCCGGATTCGAAAGAAATTCCTTCATGACGACATAATGGTCGGTCTCTTCGAGCGTCCGCGTTTCGATCCCGTCCGGCGTCAAATAGTAGATGACGCTGTCCGGGTACGCCATGACGATCGGCGAATGCGTCGAGACGATGAATTGCGAGCCCGCGCGGACGAGAGCGTGGATACGGGCGAGCAGCGCCATCTGACGGAACGGAGACAGCGCCGCCTCGGGCTCGTCCAGCACGTACAGCCCGTTCCCCCGGAACCGGTGCAGGAACGTCGCGAAGAACGCTTCTCCGTGCGACTGCGCATGCAGCGAGGCGCCGCCGAACGAATCGATGATTTTCCTCCCGCCCCATGGCTCCCGGTCCATCTGCTCGATGTTGCTGGCTACGTTGTAATAACTCTCCGCCCGGAAGAAGAACCCGTCTCTCGGACGCCGCGCCCCGCGCACGAGCCGAATGTACTCGTGCAGCGGCGAATGGGACGCTTCCGTCGCGAAGTTGAAGTTGACGGTGCCGCCCTCCGGATTGAAGCCCCACGCGACGGCGATCGCTTCGAGCAGCGTCGACTTCCCCATGCCGTTCTCCCCGACGATGTACGTCACCTTCGGGTGCAGCTCGAGCCGGTCCAGACGGGTCAGGGCCGGAATGTCGAACGGGTATTGCCGGAACGAGGGCACCCGCTCCCGGTCGAGTCCGAAGCTGCGGACGAAGCCGCCGGTTTCCGCGAATCGCGCCATGGCGGAATCGCCTCCTTTTTTCCAACGATTAGGTCCTTGAAGCCATCTTACTCGAAATCGTGATATGATGAAACGGAGAATGCACTACAACCGGAATCCGGGGGAAAAGGGAGCGTACGCCATGGCTTTGTTACGATGCGATTTCTTCTCCGACGCGCTGGGGCTCAGCACGTCGATGACCGTCATTCTGCCGCAGAAGACGTATACGCAAATCGGGATGGACAGCGCGGGAGGCGCGCGGGAGCTGTATCCGACGTTGTACCTGCTGCACGGCCTGTCGGACGACGATACGATCTGGTCGCGCCGCACGTCGGTGGAGCGGTATGCCGCCTCGCTCGGCCTCGCTATCGTCATGCCGAACGTGCATCGGAGCTTCTATAACGATATGGAATACGGCGGGAGGTATTGGACGTTCCTGACGGAGGAGCTGCCCGCGATCGCGCGGTCGTTCTTCCCGCTCTCCGGCGCGCGCGAGGACACCTTCGCCGCGGGCCTCTCCATGGGCGGCTACGGCGCCATGAAGTGGGCGCTGAATCGGCCGGACATGCTGGCGGCCGCCGCGAGCCTCTCGGGCGCGCTCGACATGGTCTCGCTCGTGCGGCAGCCGGAGCCTTGGGTCAAGCCGGCGCTGGATTTGGCTTATGGCGACAAGGAGCTGGCGGGGACGGAGCATGACTTGATTTCGCTGCTCGCGAAGGTCGACGCCTCCGGCGGCCCGAAGCCGAAGCTGTACCAGTGGTGCGGGACGGAAGATTTCTTGTATCCGTCGAACGTCGCGTTCCGCGACGCGTGCCGGCGGACGGGGCTCGACTTCACGTACGAGGAAGGCCCCGGCGGCCATAGCTGGGACCATTGGGACGCAAAAATTCAAGACGTCTTGAAGTGGCTGCCGCTTCGGTAAGCGAAGGGCGAGTTTCCTAGTCTATTTCCTATCAGCGGATCATATACTCTACCAAATCGCAACGAAATGATTTGGGAGGGTTCCGGAAATGATAGGTTCTTGGACGAAGCGGGTGGCGTTCCTTACGTTGGTATGTTTGACGTTCATGCTTTGGCCGCAAACCGCGAAGGAAGCGGCGGACGTGGCGGAGGCGATGGAGGCCCCTGCTCCGCGGGCGACCGAGGCGCCGGCGGGGCCGGCGACGACGCTGCCGTCCGCTCGTCCGGAATCGCGGCCGGAGCCTATCGACGTGGATCGGCCCGAGCCCCAGCCGCCCGCTCGTCCGGCGCTTCCGCCGGAAGCGGCGCCGGAGCGGGAGCCTTCGATCGACCCGGCGGAGCTGTTCGCGCGGCTCGCGAGCGGCGACCGGACGGGCGGCGCGCCGCGGAACGAGGCCGGTCCCGAGGAGCCGCCCGCACCGACCGTCTACCTGACGTTCGACGACGGGCCGTCCAAGTGGACGCCGCAGGTGCTTGACGTGCTGAAGGAATACGGCGTGCCCGCGACGTTCTTCGTCCTCGGGAAGCAGGCGGAGGCTCAGGAGGAGACGATCCGCCGCATCGTCCGCGAAGGACATGCGATCGGCAATCATACGTACGATCATAAATACGACGAATTATACGGGGATTTCGCCTCCTTCTGGGAGCAGACGGAGCGGACGAACGATATATTGGAGCGCATTACGGGAGAGCGGGTTTCCCTGCTGCGGGCGCCCGGCGGCACGGCGACGAACTTCGACGCGTTCTACTTCTACTACCTCGAGAAAGCGGGCTACAAGATCCACGACTGGAACGTCGATTCCGGCGATTCGAAGCGACGCGGCGTGTCGGCCGCGGAAATCGTGGCGAACGTGAAGCGGACGAAGCCGTCGAACGAAATGAACGTGCTGCTGCACGACGGCGCGGGGCATGAAGAGAGCGTGAAGGCGCTGCCGGAGATCATCGAGTATTTTCGGGAGAAGGGCTACCGGTTCGAAGCGCTTCGCGAGGAGACGGCGCCGATCTCGTTCAAGGTCTCGAAGCCGAAGTGGAAGCGCGCCGTGAACGAGGCGGAGCATGCGCGGCTGCTCGCGCTCGTGGAGCCCTCGCGGGACGTGGCGATCTTGTCCGCGTCGCCGTGGGTGCCGCTGCGCGATTGGGCGGACGCGTCGGGCGCCAGCGTGTCGTGGGATGCGGCCGCCGAGACGGCGACCGTCGCGGCGAACGGCAAGCAGCTGCAGTGGAACGTTCGCGCGGGCGCCGGCTGGACGACCGACGAGAGCGGCCGCCGAGACGCGCTCGGCTTCTCGTTGGAGCTGCGCGGCGAACGGCTGTACGCCCCGGAAGAGCGGCTCGACTCGTTGTTCGATAACCACATGTAACGAAATAGATAGATCGGAGGTTCCATCGGATGCAAGGCGTAGAAGTATTGGCGGCTTCCTTCTCGTACCATACGAAGCCGCTCCATCTCGCGGCGAAGGAAGGGTTCAAGCATCACTATATGCTTCGCTTGCAGACGGAGGGGCGGTGCCGGACCCGCATCGACGGCGCGACGGAGGCGGTCGAACCGGGCGACCTGATGATCTTCTCCCCGGATATGCCTTATGAACTGCACGTGGAGGAAGAGGAGTTCGGCGGCGAACGGAAGGTCGCGAGCGGGGACTACTTCATGTTCTTCCGGGGCCCTTGGGCCGACGCGTGGTGGAAGGCGAAGCAGCGGCCCGCGAAGCTGCGCGTCTCGTTGGACGACAGCCTCGTCCCGCTCTGCCGGCAGCTGATCGCGGAGCATCGCCGGCAATCGCCCGAGTCCGAAGCGCTGCTCGATTACTTGATGCGCGTCGTCTGCCTGACGGTCGATCGCCTCTGCTCGGAGCAGCGTCCGATGAAGGGGAACGCCTTCCTGGCCTATCGGATGAAGAGTTATATCGAGGAGCGGGCCACGACGTTGTTTCAGCTGAAGGATCTCGCCTCTCATTGCAACGTCAGCGTATCCCGCGCGGTACATCTGTACAAGCAATTTTTCGGGAAAAGCATCATTCAATACGCCCAAGAGGTACGGCTGAAGGTCGCGTTGGAGCGTATGCTGTATACCCAGACGCCCCTCGAGGCGATTGCGGAGACGTCGGGCTTCCCGAGTTACACGTACTTTTATCGGGTGTTCAAGAAACAATTCGGCGTGTCTCCTCAGCAGTACCGAAGCGAACGAAGCGAGGCTCCGGAATAAATCAAGAGGCGGGTATAATTTAACACATATTGACAGAAGCTACCGTCATCGGTTGTCGCGCGGATGGGCCGCGCCATCGATAATATTCCCCATGTGCCGATCGCCATACGCAAGGCGCCTGCGACGATAAGGACGGTACGCATGAAACGAAATATCCCTCCCTACGAGATGTTGCTCTGGAGCGTCGCGCTGCCCGGATTCGGGCAATTCTTGAACGGTAAGTTTCTGAAAGCCGTCGTCCTTGTCGTGCTGGAGGTGCTCATCAATATGGGCTCTAGACTTAACCTGGCAATTATCTCCAGCTTCCAGGGCGAAATCGATTTGGCGATTCGCCAGGTCGACTTTCAGTGGCTTATGTTTTATCCCTGCGTTTATATGTTTTCGATTTACGACGCATTCAAGGACGCAGGCGGCGCGCAGGGACCGCACGATACGCTGCCGTTCATCGGCTGCGCCTTTATCGGAACCGTCGGCCTGATGTTCGCGACCAAATTCCGCATCCTCGGCGTTCTGCTCGGTCCCGTATGGTGCCCGATGCTATTCGCGGGCGTCGGGCTGCTCGCCGGCGCGATCTTACGATCCTTGCTGCTGCGGCGGGAACGCGCGGCCTAGACGCGTTCCAACAGTCGGGCGACCAGCTGCGTCCGGTTGCCGACCTCGGCTTTGCCCAGCATGGATTGAATGTGCTTCTTGACGGCCGCCTCGCTGATGAATAGCAGCGAGGCGATCTGCGCGTTCGTCGCCCCGTTCACGAGATGCTTCGCCACTTCCGCTTCGCGGGGCGTGAAGTCGAAGCGGCTTTCTCCGAGCGGGGCGTCTTCGCGCGGCGCGACGGCGGGGCCGACCGTCTTGCGCAGCCATGACAGCAGCTTCTCGCCGCGGACGTCGACCGCATACGTCGGCGTGGGCGTCGCGCCGTCGTAATCGCAGTGTTCGGCTCCCGGAACCGCTTCGAAGCCCATGCTCCGATGCACTTCCGCGTAGTGCGGCAGCGGCGGAGGCGACGCAACGGTGAGACCGCCCGACAGGACGGTATCCAGCATGATGCGCACGATGTCCGAACGCCGGTCTTCCCGTTCCAAGTCGTCCATGTCGACGGAGAGCAGATACCAGCCTGCGGGCCGGTCCGGCGGCGTCAGCAACGACTGCAGCCTCTCCTCCGTCAACGCGGCGAAGTAGGCGCGGCTCACGGGCGCCGCGCGGAGATGCGGGACCGTGTCCCGGTGGATCGGCACCGCCAGCGCGAGCCCGACGACGGCGCCGGCCGGGTCGCGGACGAGCCGCACCGAGCGGCGATCCCACGCGAACAGGCGGCTGGGCTCGACGCCGGTCAGGCGAAGCAGGCTCTGCTTCGCGTCCAGGTCGTAGCGGAACAGCGTGCCGCTCTCGGGGTCGGCGCATCGGATGCGGACGGGCTTCGCCTTGCTCTTTCGCTGCGCTACATAGGCCTCGGCTTCGGGGAGCGTCGCTTCGTTCGCCTGCTCGAAGTAGTTGGCGGAGGTTCCGGACTGCCGATAATGGGCGCGGAGCACGGGGCTGCCGAGGTATTGCAGCAGCTCGCCGAGCTCGTGAACGAACGGAAGCGCCGCCCGGCGTCTCCGCTCCAGCCGATCCGCGGCGAAGGCGATCCAGCGGTCGCGGCAGTGCTCGAAGGTCGAAGGCTTGCGGGCGCGCAGCGAACGGCGGAAGGCGTCGCGGATCGTCTCGTGCATGCCCCAGCCGCGATCCGTCCGCCGCACGAAGGACAGGCGGACGAGCGCGTCGAATCGCGCGTCCGTCACGTCCGTCCCCGTCAAGCACGCCAGCGCTTCCTGATCGAAGGCGATCGCGACGGAGGCGGCGGACAGCAGCTCGGCGATCGACTCGTCTTGCGCTTCGTCGGTCCAGTGACGCACGAGCGCATCCCACTGCTCCGGGCGATCGTATGCGCCGATGGCGGGGCCGTTCGCGGATGCGGCGCACAGCGCGAGCGCCAGCGGATGCCCCATCGAGCGGACCCAGAGCGAGTCCGCGGCCGCATCCGACAATCCGAGGCGGCCCGCGTAGTCGCGCACCTCCTCGTACCCGAGCGGCTCCAAACGCACGTGCACGGTCATGGCCCGCCATGCCGGATCGATCGCCCAAGGCCCTTGCAGCGGACGGCGGCTCGCCATGACGACGATCGCGTCCGCGGGCAGCTCGGGCAGGAACGATTCCCGCAGCCACTGCTCCGCGCCGCCGAGCTCGTCGCAGTGATCCAAGAACAGAACGGCGTTCTCCGCGCCGCGCGCCCATGCGTCCCGGATCGCGGATTCGACGTCGATGCTGCGCCTCGCTCCCGCCAGATCGACCGACACCGCGGCGCGCCCCTTCGAAGCGGCGATGTCCCGCCACCGGTCGAGCAGATAGCTCTTCCCTACGCCGCCGTCGCCGCACACGTTCACGATCCGTTCCGCGCGATTCGCGCCTCGCTCCATGAATGCGGCGAAGAAGTTCAGCTCGAAGTCGCGTCCTACGAACAGCCGCCGCTGCAGCGCGCCGAGCCGATCGCCGAGGCGCCCCCCGCCGCTTGCCGTTTCCCCCGATTCGCGGTTCGTTCCGTCGGTCATCGCGGCCCCTCCTCCGATCAAAATTATCTACTAGTATACTACCGCATTACCCGAAAGAGTAGTTACCTCTTGGTTCCCGCATGGTATCGTAGGGTCACCGATCGCGGAGAATGGAGGAATTGCAATGAAAGAGATGGGAAGGGGCCTGGAATCGGAGACGAATCCGAGCCCGGAACGGAGCGCTAGTCCGGACGCGAATCCGAGCCCGCGTTCGGGGCAGAATTCTAGTCCGAATCCGATGCCGGAAAAGCTCACAGGCTCCGAAATTATGCTTCGAACGCTGCTGCTCGAGGGGGTGGAATGCGTCTTCGGGTATCCGGGCGGAGCCGTATTGTACATGTACGACGCATTGCACGGTCATGAAGGGTTTCGACACGTCTTGACGCGCCATGAGCAAGGCGCCGTACACGCGGCGGACGGGTACGCCCGTTCGACGGGCAAGACGGGCGTCTGCATCGCCACGTCGGGACCCGGCGCGACGAACCTTGTGACCGGCATCGCCACCGCCTACATGGACTCGATCCCGATGGTCGTCATCACGGGGAACGTCGCTACGGAATTTACGGGCACGGACGCGTTCCAAGAGGCGGACATCATCGGCATTACGCAGCCGATCACAAAACATAGCTTTGCCGTTCGCAGGGTGGAGGATATGTCCCGCGTCCTCCGGGAGGCGTTCCGGATCGCCGGGACGGGACGGAAGGGACCGGTGCTGGTGGATATCCCGAAGGACGTCTCCGCGGCGACGACGGACTTCGTCTACCCGGCCGAGCCGGCTTGGCCGAGGGGGTACGCCGCCGGAACGCGGCAGCGGATCGACGAAGCTGCGGCGTCGCGCCTCGCGGCCCGGCTGAGCGAAGCGTCCCGCCCGCTGCTTCTGGCGGGGGCCGGGGTCATTCACGCGGACGCCGCGGAGGAGCTGTTGGTCTTCGCCGAGCGGGAGCGCATTCCCGTCACGACGACGCTGCTCGGCTTGGGCGGCTTCCCGGGCGACCATCCGCTGTGGCTCGGCATGCCGGGCATGCACGGCACGGTCGCGGCGAATACGGCGCTGCAAGAGTGCGATCTGCTCGTCTCCGTCGGCGCCCGATTCGACGACCGGGTGACGATGAAGCTGGAGGCGTTCGCGCCGCGCGCGGAGATCGCGCATATCGATATCGACGCCGCCGAGATCGGCAAGCTCGTGCCGACCGCGCACGGTATCGTCGGGGACGCCCGGGAGACGCTGGCATGGTTGAACGCGCGAGCCGCCGCGCCGGCGCGGACCGCCGTGCCGACCGAGCGGGAGGCGTGGCTCCGGCGGCTGGCGGAGCTGCGGCTGCGGTTCCCCCTCGGGTACCGCGACAGCGAGACGGAGCTGAAACCGCAGTACGTCATCGAGATGATCGATCGGACGACGAACGGCGAGGCGATCGTGACGACGGACGTCGGGCAGCACCAGATGTGGACCGCGCAGTTTTACCGATTTCGGCGGCCGCGGTCGCTGCTGACGTCCGGCGGGCTCGGCACGATGGGCTTCGGCTTCCCGTCCGCGATCGGCGCTTGCATCGGCAACCCGGGCCGGACGGTCGTGTCGATCAACGGCGACGGCGGCATGCAGATGTGCGCCCAGGAGCTGGCCGTCTGCGCGATCCACAACGTTCCGG
Source organism: Paenibacillus sp. (assembly GCA_031181325.1). Classification (GTDB taxonomy): domain Bacteria; phylum Bacillota; class Bacilli; order Paenibacillales; family YIM-B00363; genus Paenibacillus_AE. The sequence goes on along the minus strand of JAPSKX010000006.1, from coordinate 7,641 downwards.
TCAAGATCGCGGTCATCAACAATCGGACGCTGGGCATGATTCGCCAATGGCAGAAGCTGATATACGAGGAGCGATACAGCCACATCGATTTATCGGGCAGTCCCGACTTCGTGAAGCTGGCGGAGGCGTACGGCGTGCGCGGGCTGCGGGCGGAGACGAAGGCCGAGGCGGAGCGGGCGTGGCGCGAGGCGCTCGCGACGCCGGGTCCGGCGTTAGTCGACTTCGTCGTGTCGCGGGAAGAGATGGTGTACCCCATGGTCCCGCAAGGAAGCGCGCTGCATGAGATGATTCTAGGGGAGGAACGATGATGCGGACCGTCCATACGTTGTCGCTGCTCGTCTCCGACCAGCCGGGCGTGCTGCAGCGCGTCGCCGGTCTGTTCGGGCGGAGGGGCATCAATATCGAGAGCATCGCCGTCGGGCCATGCGAGCAAGAAGGCTGCGCCCGTATGACGATTCTGACGCCGGGGCCGAAACAAGGCGTCGAACAGACCGTGCGTCAGCTGCTGAAGCTCGTCGACGTGTACGAGGTCGAAGCGTTGGAGCAACCTGCGATCGCTCGCGAGCTAATGCTGGTGCGGCTCGGCATGGAAGCCGGGGAGGAGCGGACGGAACGCTTGCGCGGCTGGGTGGACGCGTTCCCGTGCCGGCTGCTCGACGTCCGGGAGGACGCCGTCGTCGTGCAGCTCGTCGCGACGCGCGCGCAAAACCGCGCATTCCTGAAGCTGAACTCCGACGTGAAGGCGCTGCGCATCGTCAGCGCCGGCGAGGTCGCGCTTCCGTTGTAGGGGCGCAGCTTGGCCCCCGCGCTGCAAGCGCGAAAACGCGCTTATATTGCCGCGCGAGCGAGGCTTCCCAGGATATAAGCGCGAAAACGCGCTTATATTGCCGTCGGCGCCGCCCATACCCGCCGCCGCGCCCTACTTCCGCAGGAACGCCGGGACGGCGTCCGCCGGCAGCGGGCGGGAGAACAAGTACCCTTGCACCTGATCGCAGCCGTGCAGCTCCAGGTACCGCGCTTGCTCCGGCATCTCGACGCCTTCGGCGATCACTTCGATGCCGAGGCTGTGCGACATCGTGATGATCGCCTTCACGATGTCCTGGTCGTTCTGGTCCGCGAGCAGATCGCGCACGAACGATTGATCGATCTTCAAGCGGTTGATGGACAGATGCTTCAAGTAATGAAGCGAGCTGTACCCCGTGCCGAAGTCGTCGATCGCGATGCCGACCCCGAGCTGCTTCAGCCGCCGGATGACCTCGGAGGAGGAGGCGCGATCCATCGTAAGGCTCTCGGTCAGCTCCAGCTCGAGCAGCCGGGCCGGCCATCCGGTCGCGCGAAGCGCGGCTTGCACCGTCGCGACGAAGTCCGGCTGCTGCAGCTGCCGCGCCGAGATGTTGACGGAGACGGTCATCTCCGGCAGGCCGTCGTCGAGCCACGCCTTCCCTTGACGGCATGCTTCGTGCAGCACCCACTTCCCGATCGGCAGAATAAGCCCGGTCTCTTCGGCGATCGGAATGAATTGCGCCGGAGAGAGCGGTCCCCAAGACGTATGCTGCCAACGCAGCAGCGCTTCGACGCCGATGACGCGCCTCGAAGCCGTGTGCACCTGGGGCTGGTAATGCAGCGACAGCTCGTTGCGCTCCAGAGCGCGACGTAGGTGATTTTCCAGCTCGAGCCGCTTCTCCGCCTTCGACTGCAGCTTCGCATGGAACACTTGATAGCCGTTCCGTCCGTTCTGCTTCGCCTGATACATGGCATAATCCGCGCTCTTCAGCAGCGACTGCGCGTCGGTGCCGTGGTCCGGGAACACGCTGACGCCGAGGCTCGGCGTGATGAAGATTTCTTGGTGCTCTACGTAGAACGGCGATTGAAGCGCGTCGAGGATCCCCTCCGCGACGACCCGCGCCGCGTCCTCCGACGCTCCGTCCAATAGCAAGACGAACTCGTCCCCGCCTTGCCTGGCGATGAGCCCCAATCCGCCCGCCGCGTCGACGAGCCGGTTGGACACTTGCCGCAGCAGCGCGTCCCCGAACCGATGACCGAGCGAGTCGTTCACGACCTTGAACCGGTCCAAGTCGAGGAACATCACCGCCAAAGGATCGCCTTCCCGGGCAGCGCGGTCGATCGCGCGGTCCAGCGATTCTTCCAGGAGGCGCCGATTGCCGAGTCCCGTCAGCGCATCGTGGAACGCCATATGCCGAATCGTCTCGTCCTGGCGCCTGCGCTCGAAGGCGAGACCGACGAGCGCGCCGGCCCGCTCGATCAAGCGAAGGTCCTCCGCGCTCGGGGAACGCCGTTCGGAATAGTACATCGCGAACGTGCCGACCACTTCGTCCTCCAACAGGAACGGTACCGACCAGCAAGCTTGAAAGCCGAAAGAGAACACGATGTCTCGGAAATCGCGATAGCGCTCGTCTGTCAAGATGTCTTCAACGATGACGGGCATCTTCAGATAGGCGGCGGTACCGCAAGATCCGCAGAGCGGTCCTATGGGAACATCCTTCATAAGCCGGCGGAAGTCTTCCGGAAAGCTCGGCGCCGCTTCCAGCCGCAGCAGGTTGCGCCCGCGGTCGAGCATCAGCACCGAGCACAGGGCGCCGGATTGTTCTTCGATGAGCGCGATGATATTGTGCAATATGTCGTCGAACCGCTGCGTCTTCGCGATCATCTCGAGCACCCGGTTTTGCCCGTCGACGAGCCGAAGCGCCTTGTTCTTCGCGGACATATCCTTGGCGATGCCGATCAGCCCCGTGACTTCTCCCTCGGAAAGAAGCGGAACCGCTATGACGGTCAGTTCCGCGATCGCGCCGTCGCCGCGGACGACGTTGAATTCGAGCGTCCGCGGCTCCTTCCGTTCAACGACGTCGAGGAAAGTGCGGCGAACCTCTTCGGCCTGCCCCGGCCATACGAAATCCGAGTAGGACATCTTCCGGAACTGCGCAGCGGTGTAACCGAGCATCGCTTCGCCGGCCGGATTGAGGTCGGTGAACGCGCCGTCGAAGCTCTGGATAAATACCGCATCTAAATTGTATTGAAACAAGGAAGCGAAGTTCGGTTCGGCGGCGTAGTTCGGATGCGGCGTCTGATCGTTCATGGCGCACTCCCTTTATGTTTGTCGGACGGTGGTTTATCGGCATTATAAACGGGTGTCGGCGCAGTGTAAATGGAATTTGAATCGTGTCTTTCGGAACATACTAATCGCGGTATGCATTCTTGGAACCGAAAGGAAGCGATGAATATGGCGACGACGACGCAGCAGCCGCCGAAGCAGACGTTCCCGCCCCAGCATCAGGACCGGCAGCCGGGCCTCGAGCGGGACATGAACCCGAAGCCGGTCTTCGAAGACCGGCAGTATAAAGCCGCGGGCAAGCTGCTCGGGAAGACCGCTTTGATTACGGGCGGGGACAGCGGGATCGGACGCGCGGTCGCGGTCACGTACGCGAAGGAAGGCGCGGACGTGGCGATCGTGTACTTGAACGAGCACGGAGACGCGGAGGAGACGAAGCGCCAGGTCGAGCAGGAGGGCCGCCGCTGCTTATTGATCCCGGGGGATATCGGGGACGAGGCGTTTTGCCGGGACGCGGTGGAGCGGACCGCGCGCGAATACGGCAAGCTCGACATCGTGGTGAACAACGCCGCGGAGCAGCATCCGCAGAAGAGCATCGAGGATATTTCGGCCGAACAGCTGGAGCGGACGTTTCGGACGAACATTTTCGGCATGTTCTATATCACGAAGGCGGCGATGAAGCATCTGAAATCCGGTGCGGCGATCGTGAATACGGCGTCGATCACGGCGTATCAGGGCAATGAAATTCTGCTCGACTATTCGTCGACGAAGGGCGCGATCGTGACGTTCACGCGCTCCTTGTCGCAGCAGCTCGTGGGCAAGGGCATTCGCGTCAACGGCGTCGCCCCGGGGCCGATCTGGACGCCGCTCATTCCGTCGACCTTCAACGAAGAGCAGGTGTCGAAGTTCGGCGCGACGACGCCGATGAAGCGCGCGGGACAGCCGGAGGAGCTGGCGCCGAGCTACGTGTTCCTCGCGAGCGACGATTCTTCCTATATGACGGGGCAGATTTTACACGTGAACGGTGGTATGATCGTTAACGGGTGATGTCGCATGGGGAAGAAGAAAACAGGCGGGCCCTCTTACGGTTCTAATAACGGATTCGGATCCGGCTCGGCGAAGGGCGCTTCGTCGGATAAGGAGAAGGGCCTTACGCTGAAGGACGCGCTCGGCGCGGACGTGGTGGCGAAGCTGAAGGCGCAAGCCGACGCGCTGAAAGCGCAGGAAGCGCAGGCGCGCGAGCGCGAGCGACTCGAGGCGGAAGAGCGCCGCAAGCAGGAGCAGAAGCGGCTCGACAACGACTTCGAGCATCTGCTCAACAATAGCGGCATGGATTGGAAGAAATTTAAGTAGTTTGCGGAAAATAGCGGGGGAGCCGGTCGCATGCCGGAGCCTCCGCTATTTTTTGTCGCTCCGTTTGACGATGAGAATCATTTTCATCTAGAATATAGGCGGGAAAGGACGTGACCGAAGCTTGCTCACTTACATACATACTTCGATCGTCGGCGTGGCGGCCGGCGGCCGCGTCGACGTCGACGGCGACGCGGCGCTACGCTTCGCCCACGTGCAGCGGGAACGCGTGTCCGCGGCGATCGAGGACGACGCGGCGGACTTCGCCGCGACGCCGGGCGATTGGTTCTTCGTGCCGGCGCGCCGGCGGCTGACGCTGTACAATCCCGGCCCGGCTCCGGCCGAGGTCGCCCTCGTCCGCTTCCGCGCCTCGGAAGCGATGCCCGCCCGGCCCGCGTTCGGCGCGGCGCGGACGTTCCGGCTGCCCCGCTCGCGCGCGGCGGCGGAGGCGTTCGCGGCCGCGGGCGGGGGTCGCTTCGAATCGCTGCCGCTCGAGACGCGGCTGGAGCTGCAGGCGCATCTGCACGCCGTCGCGGCCGCCTGCGTCGCGGCCGCCCGGGCGACGGCGCTAAGCGCCGAGGATCCGCTGCACCGCCACGTCGAGGAGGCGCGCGACGCGATTCGGGAGCGGTACGACGAGCCGCTCGACATGGAGGAGCTCGCCCGCTCGTCCGGCGCCTCGCCGAGCCGCTTCTATCAAGCGTTCCGCGAGCATACGGGCTTCAGCCCGCACAAGCTGCTGACGGCGGTGCGGCTGAACGCGTCGCTCGCCCGGCTGTCGAGCGCGCCCGCCTCGATCATGGACGTCGCGCATTCGGTGGGCTACGCGGACGAGCTCTACTTCAGCCGTCTGTTCAAGAAGCATATGGGCGTCTCGCCTTCCGAGTACGCGGCGCGGGCGAACCGAACCATCGCCAACCTGTGCCCCGTCTTCCAAGGCGACTTCGCCGCGCTCGGTATCGCGCCTGCGTTCGCGCCGCCGCGCGGCTGGGAGGAGCGCGCCGAGGACGTGCTGCAGCGGCTCTCGGCCGCGGCGCCGGACATCATCTTCGCGCAGCCCGTATCGGACGACGTTCTTGCGCGATTACAGCGGATCGCGCCGGTCGAGACGATCCATTGGAAGGGCCCGGGCACGCCCGGCTGGAAGGACCGGCTTCGCCGGATCGCGGGAACGCTCGAGCTGCCCGGGGTGGCGGAACGGTGGCTGTCGATGTTCGAGATGAAAGCGTCGAACGCGCGCGCGCACGTCCGCAAGACGCTCGGCGACGCGCCGTTCCTGCTCGTCGGCGCGCATGCCGGCGGCTTCCGCGTCTTCGGACATCGGCGGAAGAAGATGGCCGACTTGTTCTATGGGGAGCTGGGCTTCGCGCCGCCGCCGGAGGCGCTCGGCATCGGCTTCCTCGACGCGGAGCGGCTTATGGACGTCGCGGCGCTGCCATGCGACAACGTCTTGTTCCTGCTGCCGGATTCGCTCCCGCCGTCCCACGGCTTCCGGCTCGCCGCCGAATGGCGGCAGCGAAAGGGCGGACGCACGGCCACGCTGCTCATTCGGCATGCGGACCCGTCGCTGTACAACGCGACCTTCTACGAAAGCCTGCTGGACCAGACCGTCAATCAGCTGCTGCGAGGCGATATTCTGAAAAGTCCATCCGAAAAATAGGAATGTCCATTCTACAGATGCGGGATTTCTGTAGAATAGGTAAAGACATCAATGATAATGATTATCACTGTCGATATACGGAAGAAAATGCAAACCTTACAGGGGGACTTTATGGGATTATCGGAAGTCATTCGGGAACGCCGCTCGGTGCATAAATTTCAGCCGGACCGTCCGGTTCCGCCGGAGCTCGTCGCCGAGCTGCTCGACACGGCCGTCTGGGCGCCGAATCATAAGCTGACGCAGCCGTGGCGGTTCGTCGTCGTGCACGGGGAAGGCCGGAGGCGCATCGCGGAAACGGCGAGAGCCGTCAACGAGAAACGGGAGAAGGATCCGGTCAAATCGAAGGAGCTCGGCGAATTTTTCTACAACAAGTTCATGGCCGTGCCGATGTTCGTCGTCGTGCTGATGCGCGAGGACAGCCAGCTCGCCGTGCGCGAAGAAGACTACGCGGCGACGAGCTGCGTCATCCACAACCTCGGCTTGCTCGCCTGGGAGCGGGGACTCGGCACGGTCTGGGAGACGTACGGCCTGCTGCACCAGCCCGGCTTCCGCGAGGCGGTCGGGGCGCGGCCCGGCGAGAAGATCGTCGGCAGCGTCCATATCGGGTACCCGGCGGCCGTGCCGCCGGCGCAGCCGAGAATTCCGGCGGCCGAGCTGACGACCGTCATAGACGCGTAAGCGGAAGGAAGCGTCCGGAAGCCTAGAAGATCCACGCCAGGAGCGAATCATGAAAATACGTTACTTATTGCCCGCGCTGCTCGCGTTATCCGTCGTCTCGTTGTTCGTGGGCGTCACGGATTTAACGCCCATGGACCTGTTTTCGATGAGCGAGAAGCAGGCGCAAATTTTCTTCGCGAGCCGCGTGCCGCGACTCGCGAGCATCGTCATCGCGGGGATGAGCATGAGCATCGTCGGCCTCATCATGCAGCAGCTGACGCGCAACAAGTTCGTGTCGCCGACGACGGCCGGCACGGACGAAGCGGCTCGGCTCGGCGTGCTCGTAGCGATTCTGCTGTTCTCCGGCGCGTCGACGATGGCCAAAATTTTGGTCGCCTTCGCCTTCGCGCTGGCCGGCACTTTTATTTTCATGAAGCTGCTCGACCGGGTGAAGTACAAGGACGCGATCTTCATTCCCCTCGTCGGCCTGATGTTCGGCAGCATTATCGGTTCGGTCACGACGTTCTTCGCGTACAAGAACGATCTGATCCAGAACATCACCGCCTGGATGCAAGGCGACTTCTCGCTGATCATCCGCGGCAGTTATGAGCTGTTGTATCTCAGCGTGCCGGTGCTGCTCGTCGCGTACCTCTACGCGAACCGCTTCACCGTCGCCGGCATGGGCGAATCGTTCGCAGTCAACTTGGGCTTGAATTATAAGCGGGTCGTCAATATCGGCCTTGCGATCGTCGCGCTCGTCTCGGCCGTCGTCCTGCTGACCGTCGGCATGATTCCGTTCCTCGGCCTCATCATTCCGAACCTCGTCACGATGTATCGGGGGGATCATCTGCGGAACAGCTTGACGTCGACCGCGCTGTTCGGCGCCGTGTTCCTGCTCGCCTGCGAC
>JAPSKX010000110.1 GCA_031181325.1 Paenibacillus sp. | reverse complement strand
TCCCGCTCAGCCGCTTCGAACGGGAGCGCATCGTGACGATCTCGATCGATCTCGAGCATCGGTCAGGCGTCCTGTCCCGCGTGCTGTCGATGGTCGCCGCTCGCGAAGGCAACGTGCTGACGATCCATCAGACGATCCCGTTGCAGGGCGTCGCGAACGTCGTGCTGTCGGTCGAGACGGGGGCGGAGTCGGAGGCGCTCGACGCGCTCGTCGCTGCGCTCCGCTCGGCGGACGGCGTACGGAAGGCGGTCGTGATCGGCCAGGGCTGATCGCGGACGAGTTAAGGCGCGGCTGTGATCGGCCAAGGGTGAAGCCCGAACAAGGAACGCGTCGCGGCGGGCATGCATCCGCTTCGCGACACGAAGGAGGATATGATATGGAAACCATACGCATCGGGCTCATGGGGCTCGGCACGGTCGGATCGGGCGTCGTTCGCATCTTGAACGATCATCGAGACGATCTGTCCCGGCAGACGGGCTCCCGCATCGAAATTCGCAAGGTGCTCGTACAGAACAAGGAGAAGCCGAGAGACATCGAGCTGCCGGCCGAGCTGCTGACGGAAGACGCAGAAGACATCGTCGCATCGAACGAGATCGACGTCGTCGTCGAGGTGATGGGCGGCGTCATCCAGACGAAGGGCCTTATCGAGAAGGCCCTTCGCAGCGGCAAGCATATCGTCACGGCGAATAAGGACCTAATGGCGCTGCACGGCGCGGAGCTGCTCGCGATCGCGCAGGAGCACGGCTGCGACATCTTCTACGAAGCCAGCGTCGCCGGCGGCATTCCGATCATCCGCGCGCTGTCGGAGAGTTTCTCGTCCGATCGCATCACGCGCATGTTCGGCATCGTGAACGGCACGACGAACTTTATTTTGACGAAAATGAGCCAAGAAGGCGCGTCTTACGACGACGTCCTGAAAGAGGCGCAGGCGCTCGGTTATGCCGAGGCCGATCCGACGTCCGACGTCGAGGGGCTCGACGCCGCCCGCAAGATGGCGATTCTCGCGACGCTCGGCTTCCGCATGAACGTGGCGCTCGGCGACGTCAATGCGAAGGGCATCAGCTCGGTTACGAAGGAGGACATTCTGTACGGCAAGCGGCTCGGCTATGAGCTGAAGCTGCTAGGGGTCGCGGAGCGCGACGGCGATTCCGTATCCGTCAGCGTCCAGCCGGCGATGGTGCGGAAGTCGCATCCGCTCGCTTCGGTCAACGGCGTCTTTAACGCGGTATACGTGTACGGCGAGGCGGTCGGCGAGACGATGTTCTACGGTCCGGGCGCGGGCAGCATGCCGACGGCGACGTCGGTCGTCGCGGATCTCGTGGCGGTCGTGAAGAATATGCGGCTCAAGGTGAACGGCCAAGGGCTCAGCAAGGCGTATAAGGAGAAGAAGCTGCAGCCCGAAGACCGGATTTTCGGCAAGTTCTTCCTGCTGCTTCACGTGGAGGATAAAGCTGGCGTGCTCGCGCAAATTACGCAAGTATTCGCGAAGCACGAGGTAAGCCTCGAATCGGTGCTGCAGCAGCCGAACCAGGAAAACCCGAAGGCCGAAATTATTATCATCACGCACGATACGAACTTATCCGGCATGAACCGCGTCATCGACGAGCTGGATACGATGGACGTCGTCAATAAAATTAAAAGCGTGTACCGCGTCGTCGGGTAAGACGAAGCGGCGGGGACGCAAGTCATAAGCGGGCGGGGAGGCCTTGTACGTATGAGATATATGGGACTGATCGATCGATATCGCGAATTGCTGCCGGTGAACGACAAGACGCCGGCGCTCACGCTGCACGAAGGCAATACGCCGCTCATCCGGGCGGACCGACTATCCGAGGAGCTGCAGCTCGACCTGTATTTTAAATTCGAAGGCATGAACCCGACGGGGTCGTTCAAAGACCGCGGCATGGTCATGGCCGTCGCGAAGGCGATGGAGGAAGGCAGCCGCACGATTATGTGCGCTTCGACGGGCAACACGTCCGCGGCGGCGGCGGCGTATGCGGCGCGCGGCGGACTCGCGTGCGTCGTGCTCATTCCGAACGGCAACATCGCGCTCGGCAAGCTGGCGCAGGCGTACGCGTACGGCGCGACGGTGCTCGCGATCGACGGCAACTTCGACAAGGCGCTCGAGATCGTGCGCGACATTACGGCGAAGCATCCGATCACGCTCGTGAACTCCGTTAACCCTTATCGACTCGAAGGCCAGAAGACGGCCGCATTCGAGATCGTCGACGCGCTCGGCGACGCGCCGGACTATCTCGCGATTCCGGTCGGCAACGCGGGCAACATCTCCGCGTACTGGAAGGGCTTTAAGGAATACCGCGCCGCAGGCAAGTCGGCGAACGTGCCGAAGATGATCGGCTTCCAGGCGGCCGGCGCAAGCCCGCTCGTCACCGGCAAGCCGTTCCCGAATCCGGAGACGGTCGCGACGGCGATTCGCATCGGCAACCCGGCGAGCTGGGACTTGGCCGTCGCGGCGCACACGGAATCCGAAGGCGGCGTCTGGGCGGTGACGGACGAGGAAATTCTCGAAGCGTACCGCTTGATCGCGGCGAAGGAAGGCGTGTTCGCCGAGCCGGCGTCCGCGGCGTCCATCGCGGGCGTCATGAAGCGCCGCCGCGAAGGCGCGCTGCCGGCCGGCAGCCGCGTCGTATGCGTTCTGACGGGCCATGGCCTCAAGGATCCGAATATCGCGATCAAGACGGTCGCGGCCGAGCCTGTCGTCATCCCCGCGACGGAGGAAGCGGTGCTGTCCGCCATCGCGTCGGCGGAAGCGGCCCGTGGCTAGCGGCATGCCCGGCGGCCGGGAACGCGCGCGGGCGAAGGTACCCGCGACGTCCGCCAATCTCGGCCCGGGCTTCGACGCGCTCGGCATCGCGCTGTCGCTGTACGCCTGGATCGAGCTGGCGCCGGCCGATAAAACCTCGATTACGTTGCTTGGCAGCCGTACGGAAGGACTTCCGTCGGACAAGTCGAACCTCCTGTACGGCATCGCGCAGCGCGTATTCGACGTGGCCGGCGTACGCATGCCGGAGCTCGAGATCGCCTTCGCCGGCGACATTCCGCTGACGCGCGGCCTCGGCAGCAGCGCCGCCGCGATCGTCGGCGCGCTCGGAGCGGCGAATGCGCTGATCGGCGACCCGCTGCCGCGGGACGAGCTGTTCCGGATCGCGACGTCGCTCGAAGGGCATCCCGACAATGTCGGGCCTGCGATCTACGGCGGCATCGTCTCGGCGGTGTGGGACGGCGAACGCGCGTCCCATATTCGCCTCGACGCCCCGCCGAGCTTGACGACGTTGGTCGCGATTCCGACGTACGAGCTCGCCACGTCGAAGGCGCGGGCGGCGCTGCCGGAGACGTACAGCCGGGCGGACGCCGTGTTCAACCTGTCCCGCGCGGCGCTGTTGACGGCCGCGTTCGCGACTTGCAATCTCGACGTCGTACGGCACGCGCTGGACGACCGGCTGCATCAGCCGTACCGAGCGCCGCTCGTGCCGGGCCTCTCCCGCGCGCTGCGAGAGGCGTCCGCGCACGGCGCGCTCGGCGCGGCGCTGTCCGGCGCCGGTCCGACGGCGATCGCCTTCGTGGACGAAGCGACCGTCGGCGGGCGCAAGGCGGAGCTGGAAGCGTTCCTGCGGGAAGCGATGTCGGCGTCCGGCGACGGGACGGACGTCGAGCTGCTCTGGCTCGCGCCGTCCGCCGAAGGGCTCGTCGTCGAAGCGCCGGCGGACAAGTTGGCGGACGCGACGGCGGAAGGAGGTCTTGCGCGATGAATCGTTCCGTGGCGGTGCTCGGACCGAGCACCTATTCCGAGGAAGCGGCCGCTTGGCTGCTGCAAGGCACCGACTGGCGGCTCGTGCCGTGCAAGACGATCGCGGACGTGTTCGAGTCTACGCTCAGCGGTCGAACGGCGTACAGCGTCGTTCCGGTGGAAAATACGTTCGAGGGCTCGGTGAGCCTGCATATCGACTGGCTCGTGAACGAGGTGGATTTGCCCATTCAAGCGGAATGGGTGTATCCTATTCATGTCAACTTAATGAGCTTGCCTTCGTTCGACGGCGATTGGAGCCGCATCCGGAAGGTGCTGTCGCATCAGGTCGCGTTCGCGCAATGCCGGCGCTTTCTGAACGAGCGCCTGCCCGGTGCGGAGCTCGAGGCGGTCGGATCGACGGCGGAAGGCGCTAGACAGATCGTCGAGCGGGACGACCCGTGCACGACGGCGATCGGTCCGGCGACGGCGGCGGCCCGCTACGGGCTGAAGCTGCTTGCGCCGGCGATCCAGGACCATAAGAACAACTTCACGAGGTTCGTGCTCGCCGGCAAGGAGAGACTCGCGCCGCTCGCGCCGGAAGGTCGCGGCGAACAGGCGCGCAAGACGACGATGCTGCTCATGCCCGGCGAGGATTTCCCCGGCGGCTTGCATCAGCTGTTGTCCGCGTTCGCCTGGCGGCGGCTCAATCTGACGAAGATCGAATCGCGTCCGACGAAGCGGAAGCTCGGTACATACTACTTCTATGTGGACGTGGACGCTTCGATGGATTCGGTGCTGCTGCAAGGCGCCATCGAAGAAATTCGCGCCGTCGGCTGCGACGTGCGCGTGCTGGGGTCTTACCCCACGTACGGATTTCCAGAGAAAGCTTAATTCGCGGAGGTGCGACGGTAACCCAATGGCACAAGTGATTTATTTGAACGGCGAGTTCGTAACGAAAGAAAACGCCACGGTTTCGGTGTACGATCACGGCTTCTTGTACGGCGACGGCATTTTCGAAGGCATCCGCATTTACGACGGCAACATCTTCAAATGCAAAGAGCATCTAAAGCGCCTCTACGATTCGGCGAAGTCGATCATGCTGAACATTCCGCTCTCGATCGAGGAGATGCAGGACACGCTCGTCGAGACGATCCGCCGCAACGAGCTGCGCGACGGTTACATCCGTCTCGTCGTCTCCCGCGGACCGGGCGATCTCGGGCTCGACCCGCGTCGCTCCCCGAAGGCGAACGTCATTATCATCGTCGAGAAGCTGTCGATCTACCCCGAGGAAGCGTATCGCGACGGATTGAGAACGGTATCGGTATCGACGCGCCGCAACGTGCCGGACGCGCTGAACCCGAAGATCAAGTCGCTGAACTATCTCAATAACATCCTCGTGAAAATTCAAGCGAACCTCGCCGGCGTCGGCGAAGCGATTATGCTGAATTCGCAAGGGTACGTCGCCGAAGGGTCCGCGGACAACATCTTCCTCGTGAAGAACGGCGTATTGTTCACGCCGCCGGCATACGTAGGCGCCTTGGAGGGCATTACGCGCGCGGCGGTCATCGAGCTGTGCGAGCAGCATGGCCTCAAGCTGAAGGAAGAGCCGTTCACGCTGCACGACGTGTACGTGGCGGACGAGGTGTTCTTCACGGGCACCGCAGCCGAGATCATCGCCGTGCGCGAGGTCGACGGCCGCATCATCGGCGAAGGCAAAGCCGGCCCGATCACGACGCGGCTGCTCGGCGAGTTCCGCAAGATCGTAACGGTGGACGGCGTGAAGGCGTTCGAATAAAGCATACGCACGAAGAAGGACCGTCCGGACTTAGTGCCGGACGGTCCTTCCGTTTGTTGCGCGGCCCTCACCGATCGGCTGGGAGCCATCGCTCCCGCTCGTTCCAGCGCATGATCCGGACATACTCGCGGGAACGAAATACAGGGTAGGCGCTTGAGCGTACGATGGCGATGCCTTGTTCGACCGCCCGGTACGTTCCTACGCTCGCGGAACGCAGTTCCCTAACGCTTCGATCGGCGAGCCAACCGCCCGCGAGAATCGCCGCGAACAGCAGAACGCATACGACGAGCTTCCTTGTCAACATGAAACGCACCTCGAATAATGGTAAGATGGTACTGGCTATTAACAAGGTGAACGTTCGCGCTTGGTTTTATACGTACAGCCCTATCGCGCGCGTATCATATTTTGGGATAGAGGAGGAACATCGCTTTGTCTTTGATGCACCTGGCCGTGGCGGCGCCCTTCGCCTACGCGGCGATCGTACCGCTCCTTCATCGCGCGGTGCCGCGGATCCACACCGGCTGGTTCGTCCTGCCGTTGCCGCTCGTCTTGTTCGCGTATTGGCTATCGCGGCTCCCGGGCATACGCTCCGGCGTCCCGACGGAGGCGACGTTGCCTTGGATTCCGTCGCTGGGCGTAGACTTCTCGCTCTACCTCGACGGACTGAGCCTGCTGTTCGCGCTGCTGATTACCGGCATCGGCAGCTTGGTAACGTTGTACTCCATCTATTATTTATCCAAGACGAAGGAGCGGATCGGGCGCTTCTACGTCTGCTTGCTGCTGTTCATGGGCGCGATGCTCGGCGTCGTCCTCTCGAGCAATCTGATCGCCGTCTATGCGTTCTGGGAGCTGACGAGTTTGTCGTCGTTCCTGTTGATCGCGTTCTGGCATCATCGGGAGCGTTCGATGTACGGCGCGCTCAAGTCGATGATGATCACCGTGTTCGGCGGCTTCGCGATGCTGGCGGGCTTCGTGCTGCTCTACGTCATGACGGGCACGTACGACGTGCGGGCCGTCATGGCCGTCGCCGCGGATCTTCCCGCGCATCCGCTGTTCGTGCCGGCCCTCGCGCTCGTGCTGCTCGGCGCATTCACGAAGTCGGCGCAATTCCCGTTCCATATCTGGCTGCCGGACGCGATGGAAGCTCCGACGCCGGTCAGCGCCTACTTGCACTCGGCGACGATGGTGAAGGCCGGCCTCTATCTCGTGGCGCGGCTCACGCCGGTGTTCGGCGGCGCGTCGGAGTGGTTCTGGCTCGTATCGGCGTTCGGTCTCGCCACCCTCTTCTGGGGGTCGTTCCAAGCGGTGAAGCAGACGGACCTGAAGGCGATTTTGGCGTTCTCCACGGTGAGTCAGCTCGGTCTGATCATGTGCCTGCTCGGTCTCGGATCGGCGGCGCTCGCCTTCACCGGCGAGGCATCCGACGTGTACGTGCTCGCGATGACGGCGGCCGTATTCCACTTGATCAACCATGCGACGTTCAAGGGAGCGCTCTTCATGGTCGCCGGCATCGTCGATCACGAGACGGGAACGAGAGATATCCGGAAGCTCGGCGGCATCGCCGCGCTCATGCCGATCACCTTCACGTTCGCGCTGATCGGCGCGGCTTCGATGGCGGGGCTGCCGCCGCTCAACGGCTTCCTCAGCAAGGAGATGTTCTTCACGGGCGTCTTGAATGCGTCCAAGATGAACTTCTTTTCCATGGAGACATGGGGAGCGCTGTTTCCGATCGTCGCGTGGGTCGCGAGCGTGTTTACCTTCGTCTATTGCGCTATATTCGTAGGAAGGACGTTCCTCGGGAAAATGAAACCCGAAGCGCTCCCGACGAAGCCGCACGAAGCGCCGCTCGGCCTTCTTCTGCCGCCGGCGGTCCTCGTATCCCTCGTCGTCCTATTCGGCCTGTTCCCCGACATCGCGAGCTATTCGCTGATCGAACCGACGCTTGCGGCCGTGCTGCCGACGCTGCTCGCGCCGGGGGATCGCTTCCATGTACATATCTCGTTCTGGCACGGCCCGACGACGGAGCTGTTCATGACGATCGGCGTCATTGCGCTCGGTTCGCTGCTATTCTGGCAGCTGCGGCGTTGGCAAGGCGTCTACGGCAGATGGCCGCGGAGATGGACGCTGAACGCGCTGTACGATCGGGGGCTGCAAGGACTCGAACGCGGTTCTGCGCGGCTGACGAACGCCTACATGACGGGCTCGGTGCGGCAGTACCTCATCTACATCTTTACGTTCCTGATTGTCGTGGTCGCCTACGCCATGGTTCGGACCGGATCGTTCGGAGCGATCGACCCGGCGGACCCGTCGTACGCGCCGATCGGCGTCTACGAGGTGCTGCTCGTGACGGCGACGCTGCTCGCGACGCTTGCGGTGCCGTTCGCGAAATCCCGCATGTCGATGATTATTCTCGTCGGCGCGGTCGGTTATTTGGTCGTGCTGTTTTTCGTCTTGTTCCGCGCGCCGGATTTGGCGCTGACGCAGATGATCGTAGAGACCGTGTCCGTCGCGCTGTTCCTGCTGTGCTTCTACCATCTGCCGAAGCTTCGGAAGGAGGCGTCCTCGACGCGGTTCAAGCTGACGAACGCGATCGTCGCGATCGGCGTGGGCGCGGTCGTGACGCTCGTCGCGCTGTCGGCCGGAGGCTCGAACGGCTTCGGCACGATCGCGGACTATTATCTGGAGGAGAGCTACCATCTCGGCGGCGGGAAGAACGTCGTCAACGTCATTCTCGTCGACTTCCGCGGCTTCGACACGCTGTTGGAAATTATGGTGCTCGGCATCGCGTCGCTCGGTATTTTCGCAATGATCAAGCTGCGTTCGGGAGACGCGAGACGGAAGGGGGATACGCCGAATGAAGGCTAACGACGTCATTCTACGAACGGCGGCGAAGCTCGTCGTCTTCATCATTCTCGCGTTCGCCGCGCATTTGTTCTTCGCCGGACACAACGATCCGGGCGGCGGATTCATCGGCGGGTTGATCACCGCCGCGGCGCTCGTGCTGCTCGCGCTCGCATTCGATCTCCGTACGGTGCGCAAGGTCGTGCCGATCGATTTCAGATACGTGACGGCAGCAGGTTTACTCGTCGCGGTGCTGACCGGCGTCGGCTCGTTCCTGTTCGAGCAGCCGTTCCTCAGCCATACGTTCGCGTACAAGGAGCTGCCGTTCCTCGGCGAGAAGGAGCTCGCGACCGCCGTGTTGTTCGACCTCGGCGTCTACTTATCCGTCGTCGGCGTGACGATGACGATTATCCTGTCGATCGGGGAGGACCGCTAATCATGGAATTCATCATGGCGATCTTGATCGGCGCGTTGTTCAGCGTCGGCACGTATCTCGCGCTGAGCCGGAGCCTGCTGCGCATCGTGCTCGGCACCGCGCTCCTCAGCCACGGCGTGCATCTGCTGCTCCTGACGATGTCGGGTCTCAAGCGCGGCGCCGCGCCGCTGCTCGGGGAGAAAGCGGGCGCTTACACCGATCCGCTGCCGCAGGCGCTCATCCTGACGTCCATCGTGATCAGCTTCGGCGTGACGGCGTTCTTCTTCGTGCTCGCCTACCGCTCGTATCAAGAGCTCCGCACGGACGATATGGAGCTGTTAAGGGGGAACGAAGATGAATAACGCGGTCGTTCTGCCGCTGCTCATCCCGCTGTTCACCGGCGTCCTCCTCATCTTCTTCAAGAATGTCCGCGCGCAGCGAACGATCAGCGCCGTCAGCGCCCTGCTGAACGTCGCGGCCGCCGCTTACCTCGCGCAGCAGGTGCGCGAGAACGGCATCCAGACGCTCTATATGGGCGGCTGGCTGCCGCCCTACGGTATCGTCTTCGTCGCGGACATGCTGGCGGCGCTGCTCGCGCTGACGACGACGGTCGTCATGGCGGCCTGCCTGTTTTACGCGTTCCGGACGATCGGGGAAGGACGGGAGCGCCATCACTTCTACGCGTTCGCGCAATTCCTGACCGTCGGGGTGACGGGGTCGTTCCTGACGGGCGACATCTTCAACCTGTTCGTCTGCTTCGAGGTCATGCTCATCTCGTCCTACGCGCTCATCGTGCTCGGCGGCGAGAAGCGGCAGCTTCGGGAATCCATCAAGTACATCCTTATCAACGTGGTGTCGTCCGTTCTGTTCGTCGCATCGATGGCGTATTTGTATGCGGCGGTCGGCACGCTGAATATGGCGCAGCTCGCGGAGCGCGTCGCGGAAGCGGGACAGGGCGGGCCGCTCAACGTCGTCGCGACGCTGCTGCTCGTCGTCTTCTCGCTCAAGGCCGGACTGTTCTTGTTCTTTTGGCTTCCCGGCTCGTACGGCGCGCCGCCGCCGGTCGTCGCCGCGATGTTCGGCGGTTTGCTGACGAAGGTGGGCGTCTACGCGATCGTGCGCATGTTCACGCTGATCTTCGTCCATGATCCGGCGTATACGCATTCGCTGATCGGGTGGATGAGCGTCGGCGCGATGACGCTCGGCGCGGTCGGCGCGGTCGCGTACCGGGACGTACCTAGAATTCTGATATACAACATCGTGGTCGCCGTCGGCCTCGTCGGCTTCGCCGTCTCCGCCGGCACCGAAGCGGCGCTCGACGGGGCCGTGTTTTACCTGCTTCACGATATGACGGCCAAGGCGCTCGTCTTCTTGCTCGGCGGTTGGCTCATGGCGCTCGCGGGCTCGGCGAAGCTCGAAGCCATGGGCGGCCTCATCGCGAAGGCGCCCGCGCTCGGCTGGATGACGTTCGTAACGGGCATGGCGATCGCCGGGGTGCCTCCGCTCAGCGGCTTCGTCGGGAAGCTGCTGATCGTGCAGGGCGGTCTCGAAGCGAGAGCGTATGTCGGGACCGCCGTAGCGCTCGCGACGAGCCTGCTGGTGCTGCTGTCCTTGATGCGGCTGTTCATGTCGGCGTTCTGGGGCGAGCGGAGCGCGTCCGAGAAGCCCGTCGCAGCCGTTCCGTCCGGCCTCTGGACGCCGTGCGCCGCGCTGCTCGCGGTCCTGGTCCTGATCGGCCTCGGCGCCGAATGGGTGAACGCTTACGTCGCGGCGGCGGGGGACGTGCTTGCGAATCCGTCGATGTATATCGAAGCCGTGCTAAAGGAGTGAGGACATGGCCTTCCAGATCGTATTGAACGCATTGCTCGCGATTATCTGGATGCTGCTCGCGAACGACCCCACCGTCGTCGGCTTCGTCGTCGGATACGCGATCGGCATGCTGTTTCTCTTCGCGCTTCGGCGCTTCTTCAAGGAACCGTTCTACCTGCGCAAGGTGTGGGCGACGTTCAAGCTGCTCGCTCTGTTCGCGAAGGAGCTCGTGTTATCCAACATTGCGGTGATCGGCCATATTTTGCGGCCGAGGCTGAACGTAAGGCCCGGCGTGTTCGCGTACCGAACCGAGCTGAGATCGGACTGGGAAATCACGATCCTCTCGTGTCTCATTACGCTGACGCCGGGGACGTTGACGCTGGAAGTGTCGCCCGACCAGGGTACGCTCTACATCCACGCGATCGACATCCGCGACGCCGACGAGCTCAAAGCGCAAATTAAAGGCACGTTCGAACGCGCCATCCGGGAGGTGACGAGATAATGCTGGAAGCGGCTCTCGCGTTCGCGCTCGCGGTCATCTCCTTGTCCGTGCTGGGCGCGTTATACAGGGTGCTTCGGGGACCTTCGATGCCCGACCGGATTATCGCGCTCGACTTGATCGGCATACAGTTGCTCTCTATCGTCGCGATCGTCTCGGTCATGCTGCGATCGGAATCGTATTCCGACATCATTCTTTTGATCGGCATCGTGGCGTTCCTCGGTACGGTAGCCTTCGCCAAATTTATCGAAAGAGGGGTGGCCATCGAACATGACCGAAACGGCGATGACGATTAGCGAAGGCGTCGTGGCGGCGTTGATCGTGATTGGGGCGCTGCTGTGCGCCGTCAGCTCGTTCGGACTCGTTCGGATGCCGGACGTGTACACGCGGTCGCATGCGGCCACGAAGGCTTCGACGCTCGGCGTCATGAGCATTCTCGTCGGGGCATTCCTTTATTTCCTCGTGCATCACGGCGTCACGAGCGCGAAGATGCTGCTGGCGATCGCGTTCGTCTTCGCGACGGCGCCGGTCGCGGGCCATCTTATCGGCCGCGCCGCCTATCGTTCCGGCGTGCCGCTGTCGGAGCGCACCGTGCAGGACGACCTTGCGAAGCGGGTCGGCGCGCGACGGCACAGCGGCGAGGATTAGCGCGGTTCGAACGAAATTGGCGATTTCTCTTTTTTCGGATGTCAAACGGCCGTTCCTTGCATAAGATGTAGTGCACTAGGCGAACGCACAGCGCCCATCGGCGCGTCGCGTCGCTCGGATACTTACTACTTATTCAAGGAACAGGAGGGGACGTATGAAACTCCATATCGCCAAAGACGGAGATTCGCTTCCAACGCTGGCGGCCAGATACGGCGTCGCGACGGAGCGCATCCTCGCGGCGAACCCGCAGCTCGAAGACTCGGCGGCGTTGACTCGGGGCATGAAGGTGAAGATCCCGACGGGGCCGGTGTACATGACGTCCGCCGCGGAGGCGGCGCAAACGATCACGGAGACGCAAGACGAGCAAAACGCGCAGCCGATCGCACCGGCGGTCGCATCGCCGGTCGCGCCGTTCTCGGCGGAGAACGCCTCGGCGAACGTGCCGGCGGCGGGCGCGAACGGCGTGCCTCCGTTGAGCGGCCTCGAGCCGACGACGCCCGGAATCGCGCCGGAGTCGTTCGCCGCAGAGGCATATACGGCGAAGCGCGAGGAGGAGTCGGCGCCGCAACCGGTCGCCGCGAGCGCCGTCGCGCCTGCGGCGGAGCTGCCGACGCCGACCGTGCCGGAGCAGGCGACGGAGCCTTCGATGGAGCCGCAGCCGGCTCCGATGGCGCTGCCGACGCTGCCGACCGTGCCGACCGTGTCGAACGCACCGAACGCGTCGAGCGCACCGAATGCGTCGACCGCGCCGTCTGCCGCCGAGAACGAGCCGCTGCCGTCTTACTATAAGACGGAGCCCGCGGCGGGCGAGCTGTCCCCGCTGCACGTGCAATGGAGCGGGATGAACGACGGACCGGCCGTACATCCGTTCGCGCCGCTGCCGACGCCGGTCGTGCCCGCCGGAGCGCCGACGTTCTTCCCGGGACCGGTCGGCTTCGGCGCGATGCCGGTCGCGTCTCCGTTCGGCGCCTACGGGGGGGCGGACCCTTCGGCGTTCGCGACGTACGGAGCCGTGCCGGAGCCGTTCTCGCAGCAGTCGTACCCGCAGCAGCCGTTCTCCGTCTTTCCGCAGCATGCCGTACAGCAGCCGTTCCCGGGATATTCGGCGCCCGCGGCGCATGATTGCGGCTGCGGCGGCCAGCCGGCGCCTCGGCTGCCTTACGCGCTGCCGCTGCGCGAAGCCGCGCTGCGGCCGGAGGAGCGCGTCTACGCGAGCGCCGCCCCGGTCCAGCCGTCGGCGGAGCCGCAGGCGGCGGCAGCCGGTTCCGCCGGGTCGAAGCCGAAGCGCAAGCGGTCGGCAAGCGCGAGCGTGTCGGGCACCGACCGGCTGCAGTCTTTCCTGAAGCGCGCCTCCGGCGTCCGCCGCCCGTCGCGGCGGAAGTCGAAGCCCTGGGTGAACGACTGATCGCCGCCGGAGAAGTCCATCGACCGTACAGCGACGAAATCGTACTGGCGTATACTCCCTTCCGCCGTTGGCTAGAATAGGGAAAAGAACCGTACGCACGATTCGTCAGGGGTGTAATGTTCGATGGGCTTCTTCGGTCTTATGAAAAAAAGACTCAAAAAACGGTTCCGCCTAGGTCGTCGCTGGCTTGCTTTAGGCATGCTGGCGCTGGCGGCGGGACTCGCATGGATATATGCTTCGCATGCCGGCGCAGGCAAGGGGACGCTGTTGAACGGGGAGGCGGCGTCCGTCTTTTCGGCGCGGGGGAAGCTGCCGGCGTCGCCGGCCGAGCTGGAGCGGGAAGCGTCGGTCACCGTGCAGCGGCTGTACGTCTGCGGCGAAGAAGCGGAGCCGCTCGGCGTCTTGCCTCCGGAACGCGTCGCGGCGCTGGCGGCGGCGCATCCCGAGTGGGAGTTCGAAGCGTCCGGGGACGGGACGGTCGTGTTCACGGAGCACGTCGACGACTTGTCCGAGGCGTGCAAGAAGAACGGGTATATCGGCGTCGACGCCGCCGGCAGTTTGACGCTGTACGAAGGGCCGCCGCGCGAGGCGAAGGCGGTGAAGACCTTCTTCCAGCTCGATGTCGAGCATCTCGAAAGCGCGCTGCCGAGCGAGGTCGTGCAGCAGCTGCGCGAAGGGATCCGGATTACGGATCTTTCGGATTACAACAGCGTCTTGTCTACGTTCAGCGACTTCGCGATCGACGAGACGGAGAAGGTCATGAAGCCGGAGGCTTGACGGGAAGCGCGAACCGATTCGCAAGGGAAAGACGAGAGGATGGACGCTCTCGTCTTTTTTTTGGTATGATAACCTTCTAGGAATACATATGTTCGCAAGGGTTGCAGGGACAAGGAGAGAGGAACTGTTGCGTATTTTGGGGATCGACCCAGGTCTTGCGATCGTCGGGTTCGGGTTCGTCGATAAGAACGGCAGCAAGCTGTCGCCGATTCAATACGGGTGTATCACGACCGAGGCGGACACGGATCAAGGCGTTCGTTTGAAACAAATCTATGAATCTGCCGTTCAGCTCATAGACAAGTACAACCCGGACGCCGTCGCGATCGAGAAGCTGTTTTTCAACAAGAACGTCACGACGGCGCTGTCCGTCGGGCAAGCGCGGGGCGTGCTCATCCTGGCGGCCGTGCAGCGGGGACTCCCGATCGCGGAGTATACGCCGCTGCAGGTGAAGCAAGCCGTCGTCGGCTACGGCAAGGCGGAGAAGCGGCAGGTGCAGGAGATGGTGCGCATGTTCCTGAACCTCGTCTCGATTCCGAAGCCGGACGACGTCGCGGACGCGCTGGCCGTCGCCATATGTCACGCGCATTCGTCGACCTTTCACGATCGATTGAACGGAAACGGAGTCCATAAACCATGATCGATTTTTTGCGGGGCAAACCCGTCGTCGTCGACGCCGATTACGTCGTGTTGGACGTGCACGACGTCGGGTATCGCGTCTTCTGTCCGAATCCGTACGCGTTCGCCGGGAAGGCGGAGCAGACGGTCACCTTATTCATTCATCATCATGTCCGCGAGGACGCGGTGCAGCTGTTCGGCTTCGCGACGCGGGAGGAGCAGGCGTTGTTCCGCAAGCTCCTCGACGTAACGGGCATCGGCCCGCGCGTGGCGGTCGGCGTCTTGTCGGGCGGCGCTCCCGAACGGATCGTCGCCGCCATCCAAGGCGACGATCTCGCGTTCCTGACGCGGCTGCCGGGCATCGGCAAGAAGACGGCGCAGCGCATCGTGCTCGACCTGAAGGACAAGCTCGACGGCATCGGCATTCCCGTCGCGCTCGGCGCCGGAGGCCCGGGCAAGGCGGGCGCGGAAGCGGCCGCCGCGGCCGGCGGTTCGGCCGGCCTGTCCGTCGCATGGCGGGAGGCGAAGGACGCGCTCATGGCGCTCGGGTACACGGACGCCGAGACGGAGCGCGCTTGGCGCGACATCCGCGGGAAGGCCGCGGAGAGCGACGGCGCGGATAAGCTGATCAAGCTGGCGCTGACGGCGCTGTATCAAGCGTAAGCGCGGAATCGGTCGAGAGACGCGGAACCAGGCGTAAACTACGGAAGAGAGGGCAACCATGGAGGACGATCGCATCATCTCCGCGAATTTGATGATGGAAGATTCGCAGGTGGAATACAGCCTCCGCCCCCGGTACTTGTCCGAATATATCGGGCAAGGCCAGGTGAAGGAAAATTTAAAAATATACATCGAAGCGGCGAAGCTTCGCAGGGAGAGCCTCGATCACGTGCTGCTGTACGGACCGCCGGGGCTCGGGAAGACGACGCTGTCGAACATTATCGCCAACGAGCTCGGCGTCAACCTGCGGACGACGTCGGGGCCGGCCATCGAGCGTCCCGGCGACCTCGCCGCCATTCTGACGAATTTGCAAGAAGGCGACGTGTTGTTCATCGACGAAATCCATCAGCTGCACCGGACGGTCGAGGAAGTGTTGTACCCGGCGATGGAGGATTTCGCGCTCGACATCATTATCGGCAAGGGGCCGAGCGCAAGATCGGTCCGGCTCGATCTGCCGGCGTTCACGCTCATCGGCGCGACGACGCGGGCCGGCATGCTGTCCGCGCCGCTGCGCGATCGGTTCGGCGTCGTGAGCCGGCTGGAATATTACTCGGTGGACGAGCTGACGTTCATCGTATCGCGCGCCTCGGACATTCTGGGGGTGCAGATCTCGCCCGACGCCGCGCAAGAGATCGGGATGCGCTCCCGCGGCACGCCGCGCATCGCGAACCGGCTGCTGAAGCGGGTCCGCGACGTCGCCCAGGTCCGAGGGGACGGCGTCATTACGAAGGCGCTCGCCGATACCGCGCTGCGGATGATCCGGATCGACGCCCTCGGCCTCGACGAGATCGATCATAAGATGCTGAAGGCGATGATCGTCAATTTCGACGGGGGGCCGGTCGG
>JAPSKX010000321.1 GCA_031181325.1 Paenibacillus sp. | reverse complement strand
CATTTCATCGAAAACGTGAGAAGATGCTAGTTGCAACTACGAAACTGCATCACGGAGGCACGATTCCATCTATGACCCCGATTCCCGAGCTCGGCCACAGCCTTTCTCATTTATTCTACCAAGAAGATAAACGCCGTTTCTGGTCCGCGGACCGATCGGCCTTCCTCCTTTACGCAACGATCGCCGGCAAGCGAATCGTCTTAGGCGACCCCGCGGGGTCGGAAGCGGACGGCCGCGCCGCGCTGCGACAATTTCTGACGCAAGGCGGCGCCTCCGACAAGAAGAAATGCTTGTTTTATCAAATGAGCGCATCCTACGCGCGTCTGTTGGAACAGCAAGGCTTTCGAGCAATGAAGACGGGCGAAGAAGCGATCGTCGACCTGGTCGGCTTTCATACGGGCGGCAAGGATTGGGTGAAGCTCCGGACGAAAATAAACCGGCTGGAGCGCGACGGTTATCGCTGCGAGGTGCTGCTGCCCCCGCTCGCCGCGTCGACGATCTCGGAGGCGCGCGCGGTATCCGACGCATGGCTCGGCGGGAAGCGGGAGAAGTCGTTTTCCGTGGGGAGCTTCTCGGAGGCGTACGTCGCCGCGCACCCGATCGCGGCGCTTCGCGCGCCGTCGGGCGAGCTGCTCGCGTTCGTCACGTTAGCCGAATACGAACGGCCGGAAGAGGGACGCCGGATCGCCGTCGACCTTATGCGTTATCGGGAGGGCACTCCCCCCGGCGGCATGGAAGTGCTCTTCGTTCGGATGCTCCAATGGGGGCAGGCGCAAGGATACGAAGCTTGCAGCCTCGGCGTCTCCCCCCTGTCGAACGCTTGCGACGGCCGTCTATGGATGAAGGCGGTCCGCTTCGCGGCCCGACGTCATTACAACTTCGAAGGGCTCCGGCACTTCAAGGCGAAATTCCGGCCGCGTTGGGAAGAGCGTTATTTGGCGTACCCCGGCCGCTCCGCCGCGCTCGCCATGCTTCATGTCGCTGCGCTCGTGCATCGACGCCGCGGCGTCCAAGGCGTTCCCGCGGACGTCGCCGGCGCGTCGGTCGCCGTCTCATCCTCGAATTCCTGATGCTTCATCCGCGCCCGCGATGCCTTGAAGCTGTCGGAATGCCCGTTCCATAGCGGCTCGCAGCTCCCGTTTCTCCCGATCGGGCAGGAACGCCGCGTCGACGCCGTTCATCGCGAGCGTCCGGAGCTCCGATGGCCGGAAGCCGAAGCGCTCCTGCAAGATAGCATATTCTTTGCTCAGGTTCGTGTCGGATACCGTCAAGTTGTCCGTGTTCACCGTAACGGCCAGCCCTCGGTCGAAGTAGTCCCGAATCGGATACGACGACCAGCTCGGCGACGCCTTCGTTTGAATGTTGCTGATCGGGCACATCTCGAGCGGGATCCGTCGGTCGCGCACGAGCCGGAACGTATCCTCGTCGTCCTTCAGACGCACGCCGTGCCCGATTCTCGAGGCGCCGAGCTTCGTTACCGCGTCGAATATATTTTTCGGACCGGCCGCTTCCCCGGCATGGATCGTGATCGGAAGCTCGAGCCGCCTCGCGATCGCGAACACGTCGAAGAACCGCTCCGAGGGAAAGTTGGCTTCGTCGCCGGCTAAATCGACCCCGACGATGCCCTTCCCCGCGTAACGGGACGCCGCCTCGACGACCTCGCGGTTCCGCGCGTCCTCGTGGGTTCGCAGACAAGCCGCGATGCCGCGCGCTTTGACGCCGAACGCCGCTTCGCCGCGTTTCAATCCCTCGACGACCGCATGAATGACTTCCTCGGCGGACAGTCCTCGGGCGCGATGCAGCTGCGGACCGAATCGTACTTCAATATAGAGGCAGCGCTGTTCCGCCGCCTGCCCGACCAATTCGTACGCGACGCGCTCCAGCGCCGGCGCCGTATGCAGGAACCGGCCGACGAAGTCGAACTTTGCCAGATACTCCCGCAGATTCGCGCAATCGCCCCGGACTTTCATCAACGTGGACAACGTCTCCGGATCCGTTCCCGGCAGCGCGACGCCTTCCGCTTCCGCCAACTCGACGATCGTCTCCGGCTTTACGCTTCCGTCTAGATGCAAGTGAAGGTCCACCTTCGGCAGCTTCGCGACGTTCATGGTCGGCCACTCCCTCTCTGTATCGTTTTATGTATTTTTCCCACTATATGCAAAAGCGCGAATTGTGTAAATATTCATGACAGGTATTTCTCGTCGGCATATGTGTTGATGTCACTGTTATTTACATATGTGCCCGATTGGCGTCGGCGTTGTCCGACTGCTATGATAAGAGCAACTCCCAGAAAACGGAGGCGACCGCAAGTGGGCGTCAAATTTAACCGCGAATACAAAGATATCGTGACCGATCTGGCCAATGCCATCGGCGCGATCGCCGACAGTTACGAAGCGTTCGAGATGGAAGCGGACGATTGGTCCGCCTTGCCGTCGGTCGAACGGGCGGAGTTTATGCGCACGCTGGCCGACGACATCTTCTACGGGCTCGGCTCGATGCCGAAGCTGGCCATCGGCTCGGGTTCGATCGAATACGACCCGGCCAATCATGTGCTGAAAGTGCACTCTCATGAGAACGTCGTGCATGTCATTCAGCTGATTTAAACGGAAGACGCTCTCCGATTCGCCGCGACGGCGGTTCGGAGAGCGTCTTTTTGCATCTTAATCCCGTTCGTAGATCGAGCCGGTACGACTGGCGTACAGCTCCGAATACACCTTCTCCGCATAGGCGTCGGTCATGCCGGAGATGTAGTCGGCCACCATCCGCTCCCACGGCCATTTCTCCTTGTGGCGACGATAGCTTTCGACCCAATCCGACGGCAGAATCAATCGCCCCGTCTCCACGTCGCTGAAGCTGTCCCACAGCCGACGAACGATAATCTCGTTGCGCTTCTGCAGCCGCTGCACCCGCATGTCTTTGATCATCGTCACCCAAGCGAGCTTCTTCAAAATTTCCATCGTTCGCAGC